>CAUVFB010000026.1:0-12230 GCA_963551095.1 uncultured Prevotella sp.
ATACTCCCTCCATAGAGGTAAGGAAAAGCCATGTTTGTATCCATTGCAGGCATTTGTTCTTACTGAAATAGGTCCAGTCTACGATAGTATAGAGGACGTATTTCAGCAGGAAATATCCCATAAAGATACCAAAATAGATTCCCATTGTCTGCAATTGAGACACCATTTCCGACCTGCCACCCGCAGCAGCATGTCTATACAGATAGTAAACAATACTGAGAATAAGAGCGGTCTGTGCGACCAAGAAAGTCTGAAAGCGCACTTCATAGGCGTTTTCTGCAATACTGGTGTGGTTGCGCGGTGCCCTGAAAAGCTCCTTAAGCTGTCTTAGAATCAGGTCGCGCGACAATGATGTGGCCACGAGTGCGAGGAGAAAACAGCCTAAAAGCAATCCCGTTACTGTGTTATCATTGCTGACATTGTAGGGCGCGGGGTCGCCAAGTATGCCGTTTTGAGTCGTTCTCAGCTCGGGACGGAAATACTTACTGCCCTTGAAATAGCTTTCATCGCGGAAGTGTATGTCGTGCAGTGAGAACTTTTTCCTGGTTTTCAGCCTCAGGATGTTTGGTGTATCAAGTTGAACAGAGGCAGAATCCAGAACCGACCAATGCACCGAGTCGGACGAAGTGTGTTGTGCTACGTCCGACTTACTCTTTGTTCCGTTATCAATCGTCAGTCTTCGGAGCAATGGCGGAATGGTTATGGAGTCCTTACCGGGCATTGTTTGGCTACAGTTCGAACACTTTTCTGATTTCGTCTAATCGGTCTGTCTTCTCCCAAGTGAAGAGTTCCACCTCGATAGTCTTGGTTTCGTGATAGCGGCTGGAGAAGGTTTTCCTGACCGTTTCGTTACGTCTTCCCATATGCCCGTAGGCTGCTGTCTCCAAATACATCGGTTGTCGGAGTCTCAAGGCACGTTCGATGGCTTTCGGACGGAGGTCGAACAGTCTTTGAATGGTTGCTGATATCTCGCTGTCGGTGGCTTTCACGTGTGATCGACCGTAGGTGTTTACATACACGCTGACAGGTTCCGGCACACCGATGGCGTATGCCAGCTGTACGAGCATCTCGTCGCTGACTCCCGCAGCCACCATGTTCTTGGCGATATAGCGCGCTGCATAGGCAGCAGAACGGTCTACCTTGCTCGAGTCTTTACCCGAGAAAGCACCTCCACCGTGCGCTCCTTTGCCGCCGTAAGTGTCTACAATGAGCTTTCGCCCCGTCAGTCCAGTGTCGCCATGAGGGCCTCCTATGACAAACTTTCCGGTGGGATTGACCCAGTACTTGATGTTGTCGTTGAACAAAGCAAGCACCTTTTCCGACTTGATTCGGGCTTTTGTGCGAGGGATAAGAATCTCAATCACATCCCTGCGAATCTGTTCCAGCATCTTCTTGTCGGCTTCAAGCCGTGCCGATGGAGTGTTGTCTACGGGCTGAATGAAGTCGTCATGCTGAGTGGAAACAACGATAGTGTCGATGCGCTGTGGTATATTGTCGTCGCTATATTCTACTGTTACCTGACTCTTTGAGTCGGGACGGAGGTATGTCATCTGCTTGCCTTCCTTGCGAATGTCCGCCAATGTGCGCATGAGTAAGTGGGCAAGGTCAAGCGTAACAGGCATGTAGCTTTCAGTTTCGTTGCATGCGTAGCCAAACATCATGCCTTGGTCGCCGGCTCCCTGATTGTCCTCGTCGCCATTATCAATGCCCCGATTGATGTCATCACTCTGTTCGTGGACAGCCGAAAGTATTCCGCAGCTGTTGCCGTCAAACTGGTATTCGGCCTTTGTATAGCCGATATTGTTAATGGTTTTGCGTGCCACGGCCTGCAGATCAACGTATTCCGATGAGCGAACCTCGCCCATAATGACTACCTGCCCTGTGGTGTTGAATGTCTCGATGGCGCACCGTGCATCCTTGTCGTAGGCGAGGAATTGGTCAAGAAGTGCGTCGCTTATCTGGTCGGCCACCTTGTCAGGATGTCCTTCGGATACTGATTCCGATGAAAATAAATAGGCCATTGTTCTCTTGTCTCTTTTAATTTATCCGTGCAAAGTTACTGCAACTTTGCGGGACGGCAAAATCCCGAAGAGTTATTTAGGGAATATTATGGGCGGTAGAGCGGCTCTGAGACATCAAGCTGAGGCCTATATTTTCACCCGCAACTGTAGTTCTAGATCGGTCATAGATGAGTGTGGGATCTGCTGAAGTCCTGAAGAAATGTGGTTACGGTCGAAGTAATCGGTCGTCGACAAACGGACAATGACCATCCATCGCGACGAGATGTCTGAGCGGAGGAAGAGTGCATAGTGGATGCCCGTGCCGTAGTAGGCGGAGAAACGGAACGAATAAAGAGGACCGCGCTCATAGGAATAGATGCGCGAGGCATAGCTGTCGGTATGGAAATAGGCGAACGAAGCGGTCAGACTGAGCCAGGAAGTGGGATTAACCGTGGTATGTTCGCTCAGCATATAGCCTGTGCCGGTGGTCAGATAGTGGTTCCGTGCAAAATCTATCAGTGTCTTGCTACTCCACTTTTCAGCTGTATAGATAAAGGAAAGACGGGCGTACTGGGTGATATTGCTGATGAGTTGTGAGCTGGACTTCGCATTGGATTCGCCTATTTTCAGGCGATAACGGGCAGACAGGGTGCAGTTTCCGCGGGCATAGACAGCCGAGACGAAATTGTCCCATACGTGGCTGGCACGACTGACACGGTAGCGTGGATGGGAGAAATAAGCGTAGTCGGTATAGGCAAGGAGTGAAATGAACCTGTCGACCTGCCAGTTCCCGCCCACGAGCAGCCCGCTTTCGTTCTGTACATGCCGTCCTTCGCTGAAACTATTGGCAAAGATTGAGTGGTATTTATAGCCGTAGTAACGCTGTACCGCAATCAGCGACAACTGTTGGGAGGGTCTTAGCCGAAGACAGTTCAGAGTGGCAATGCTTCCGCTGCTGCCCGTTGCTACCTCACCATCGATGGTGAAACGTGGATGGAAATAGCCGTAGTCAAAGCTGAAATTCTGAAAGTCGGTACCTGCAGGGTCGTACTTTCGGTAGGCTTGCTGCAGGGGTGGCGCGAGCGGTCGGCTGAATTGGGTGTATAATGCCGACGCACCGAGATGCAGTCCCTGGTATGTCCAGCGTAAGTTTCCGCCCGTTGCAGTCTGCGAGGTGTTGTCTTTCTTCTTCATTTCCGTCTCCGTACGGTGTTCATCCGAGCGTAGCAGGGTACGCACGGTGCCGTCACTGTTGAGCGTAGCATCAAGATGTCGGTAGGAAACAAAAGCGGTGAGGTCAAGATGGTGCACCAGTTCTACCGTGGCGGCCACTCCTTGGAGATAGTTGGCTGCCGAGCGTGAGGCATGGGCGTGGATAGGATAGCCTGTCTTTCCGAAAGAAGTGAGCGACGCAAGTTTCCCGAACACGAAGTCGTTGTTGAGTATCAGCCCTTCGCCGAAGCGTATGCGGTAGTCTCCGATGGCCAAGGTCTTGATGCGTCCGAGCTTCCGCGCGATGGCATACAGGCTGTAGTGGTCGTAGCCCATGGCATTCTTGTTGGCGAAGAAAGGCTCGCCGGCCTGCTGGGCACCTACGACTCCCAGTTGCAGATAGTCGCTGTAATGGTAGTTGTAGCGCAGGGAGTGGGTGTATTTATAGCCGAGATAACCGTTGATGTCGCCGCGTCGGTCATAGAAAGGCAGTCGGGTGGTGAGCAGAAGGGTGTGTTTTCCGTATTTCAGAGCGTTGCCGAAGCTGAACCGCCGCGTATCTTCAATGGGCGAAAGGCAGACGAAATAACAGAGCAACCGGCATGTATTGTAGTCGACAGAGGGGATGAGCAGCAGCTCGCCCAGACTTCTCATGCCGTGATACAGGTAGACATGGGCGAGAATATCCTCTATCTGAACATCGGACAGAAAAGGAATGCGCGCCAAGTCTTCCCGTGTGGCTGTATTGAGGTCTATTGGCTGTTCTGCCAGTCGGCTCATCTGTTCCAGGTTCTCTTCCCTTTGCGCTTCTGTCTCGTCTTCTGCGCTGATGAGTTCGTCGTAGTATTGTTCCCACGGATAGGCGTGTTGGGCAGGAAGAACCAGCGGAAAGGCAAGCAGCAGGAGCAGGATTCCCGTGCGTATGACCCATGGCCGGACTCTGTCGTTTGTAGGTTTCATAGCAAGATAGGTGGCTTTACGTTTTCAAAGTGCCGTTTTGGGAGGACAGACGAGCCTTGTTCAGGCGGCGAATAAGGCTTGTTCAGACTGTGCCGATTCTTCCTCGCGAGCGGAGGATAGCCCATACGCCCAGGACGACAAGTGGGATGCTGAGCAACTGACCCATATCGAGGGGCAGACCCGACTCGAAATCGACCTGAACTATCTTCGTAAACTCGATGAAGAAGCGGAACGTAAAGATGAGCACAAGGCAGAGACCGAAGTAAAGTCCCGTGCCCACTTTCTGCGGACGTTTCCTGTAGAGCGCAAGAATAAGGAAAAAGATGGCGAGATAGGCTATGGCCTCGTACAACTGACCCGGGTGGCGGGGGTAAGTGTCGACTTTATAGAAGATGAAAGCCCAGGGAACGTCGGTTACCTTGCCTATGATCTCTGAGTTCATCAGGTTGCCCAGACGGATGAAAGCGGCTGCAATGCCTGAGCAGATACCGAAGAAGTCGAGCACAACCCACGTGTTCATCTTCGTGTTTCGGATGTATAGGAAGAGCGAAACCAGTAGTCCGACTACTCCGCCGTGCGATGCCAGTCCCTGATAGCCCGTGTAATGCCATGTGCCGTCGGGCATATAATGGAACGGAATGAATATGGAAAGGAGTCCGTGCCACGATGTCAGGAAGTCTTCCGGTTCGTAGAAGAGACAGTGTCCCAGCCTTGCGCCGGCCAGAACTCCGAAGAATACGTACAGAAACAAGGGTTCGAACTTCTCTGCAGGATACTTGTGCCGCTTGTAAAGCCACTGCATCAGGAAGTAGCCGATGACGAGTCCGATCATCCAACACAGCCCATACCAGCGCACCGGCAGCGGGCCGATGCGGAAAAGGGTCTCTTCCGGATGCCAGGCTATATATAAAAGGTTGCTCATAATCGTTTCTTTATTGCCGCAGGAACCGTTGCCGCAGCGTGGCAACAGCCTCTGCCGGTTGCAAAGGGTTATACATTGAATCGGAAGTGCATGATGTCGCCATCCTGAACGACGTAGTCCTTGCCTTCGATACCGAGCTTACCGGCTTCGCGGACAGCCGCCTCGGAACCATATTTCAGGTAGTCGTCGTACTTGATGACTTCGGCACGGATGAATCCTTTCTCAAAGTCGGTGTGGATAACACCTGCACATTGCGGAGCTTTCCAGCCTTTGTGGAAGGTCCATGCTTTCACTTCCATCTCGCCGGCAGTGATGAACGTCTGCAGACGGAGCAGATGATAGGCCTTGTTGATGAGTCGGTTGACACCACTTTCCGCCAGTCCCAGTTCGTCGAGGAACATCTTCTTGTCCTCGTAGCTTTCGAGCGAGGCAATATCTTCTTCGGTTTTGGCAGCAATCACCATGGCCTCTGCGCCTTCTTCGGCGGCCTTTTGCTCAATGATACGGCTGTACTCGTTGCCGGTCTTGGCACTGTCTTCATCGACATTGCAGACATACAGCACGGGTTTCGTCGTCAGAAGAAAGAGGTCATGGGCTGCCTGCAGCTCTTCTTTGGTATCGAAACTGATGCTGCGGGCATTCTTTCCCTGCACCAATACTTCCTTATAAGCTTCGAGGACGCCCACCATCACCTTCGCTTCCTTACTGCCTGCAGCAGCCATCTTCTGCTGTTTAGCGAGTTGCGCCTCTATGGTCTCAAGGTCTTTCAGCTGTAGTTCGGTGTCGATAATCTCTTTGTCTTCCAACGGGTCGACGGCCATTCCGCCTTCGCGCACCACGTTTTCGTCGTCGAAACAGCGGACAACATGCAGGATGGCATCACACTCGCGGATATTACCCAGGAACTTATTGCCGAGTCCCTCGCCTTTGCTGGCACCCTTCACAAGCCCCGCAATGTCGACAATCTCGCACGTTGCCGGCACGATACGCCCCGGATGGACAATCTCTGCCAGCTTGTTCAGCCGCTCATCGGGGACGGTTATCACCCCGAGGTTGGGCTCAATCGTGCAGAAAGGGAAGTTGGCTGCCTGCGCCTTGGCACTGCTCAGACAGTTGAAAAGTGTTGACTTGCCGACGTTCGGAAGCCCTACAATACCACATTTTAATGCCATATTTTCATCTAAAGGTTTGTTTCTATCGGCTGCAAAAGTACACAATAAAATCGACAACGGCAAGATGGCGAGGCAATTACTCCGCACTCGTCGCAGCATCTGCAACGGATGGCCTTACGAGCAAGCTGTGCGCCCGGGCTTGCAGGCCCGGGCGCCGTCTTTCCTTAAGCATCCCACGGCATAATCTTAGGCATCCCATGGAGTTCCTTTAGGCATCCCATGGCATTCCTTTAAGTATTCCATGACATTTCCTTAAGGATTTTGCCATGCCGTTGCCGTTGTACAAGTAAGTTATCAGCAGACTGGGAATTTTTTATCCGCACAGTGATAAGTTTTTATCTGCACAGTGATAAAAAGTTATCAGCAGTGTGATAAATATTTATCAGCGGTGTGATAAAAAGTTATCAGCACAGTGATAAATATTTATCAGCACGCTGATAATTTCCTCGAACAAGAACATATGCGATACAAGGTGCTTCGCAATGAGGAATGGGAAGCAAGAGGAAGTACGGGCAAGACAAAGAGTAAGGACGACGGCCGGCAGCACGTCGGGCGACAGCAACAGGAAAGGCACAAATTATCGGTGGAGCTTTTGTGGCGCGATGGCTTTATTTTCGTAATTTTGCCGCCACTAATCAATGCCCCCGGCAAGCATCAATGAAACAGAATCACGAGCTTAACTTCACGCGTGCAGTGCTTATCCTGCTGGTCGTGCTCATTCATATTGTCCGCTTCGGCGACCTCTATCCCGCAACAAAGGCGGGCATTTTGGCGTTTATGATGCCGTCGTTCCTGGTCGTTACGGGCTATCTGGCCAACGTTGAGAAGCCGGCCGGCGAGTTTGCCCGCTACCTTTGGCGCATCTTTGTGCCTTATCTGATCATGGTGGTGTGTTTTTCGGTGCTTTCCTTTTACTTGCCCGTGCGCGGCGGAATCGCAGAACTGTCGGTGGGAACACTTGCCGCGAAACTGTTCGTCTCGTCTATCGGCCCTTATTGGTTCCTCTACGTGATGATGGGCTGCGGGGCGGTGTACTATCTGAGCTTCCGGCTGCTGCCGATGGGGGACCATCTCTTTGCCCGGTTCGCCGTCTTCGGTACGCTGCTCATTCTCCTTTCGCTCTTTCTGCCGCTGATGTCGGTACAGAATACGGCCTATTACTTTCTCGGGGCTGTGCTCCGTCAGTGTCGGTGCAGCTACAGTTCCGTCTTCCGTCCTACACCCTGCGCGCTGCTTCCGTTCGTCGGATTCATCTTCATCTTGCAGAGTCGCGACTGGGGAAGCATTGCCGTCATGGGGGCGGTCTGCTCGTTTCTCTCTCTTAGCGGATGGGTTTACGGACGGCTGGGCAGCCGGTTGAAAGCCTGGAGCGACTGGCTGGGCATGAACACGCTGCCGGTCTATCTCTTTCATCCCATCTTCACGATGGCCGGAAAATACAGTCTCGGCTTCTTCGGTTGGGACAGTTCCGGACTTGTCTTCACGCTCTTTACACTTTCGTTAAGCGTTGCCGGCTCGCTGTCGATAGCCTTTCTGCTCGACGCGACCCACCTGTCGAGCCTGTTCGGACGCAGGAAAATACTTCGCAGGTAGCTGTTGGACATCCCTTTCAGCCATCAAGGTCTACCATCCCATCAGCTTCTGCAGAAACGGGGTCAGCTCATCAGCCATACGCACATGCTGCCGATAACTGGGATGAGAGTCGGCACCATAGCCCAGTTCGCCCGTTTGGCGCGAGAAACAGAACGGAACAATCTTCTTGTCGCCCCGGCGATGAAACGCGTCCATCAGTCGGACGAGCACCGTCCATTGGAGAGCTTCCTCACTTTCGTGCAGCATCGGACCGCAGAGCATGACTATCGTGGCCTCGGGATAATGGCGGCGTATCGTATGGAGAAGTTTCCGGTAGGCCACCTCGTAGAGATTTGCATCGTAATTGTGGGTGGAAAAGTCGTTGGTGCCAAGGCCGACGCATACAACCTGCGGTGTCCAACGGCTGAAGTCCCAACGCTCAGTCGGGTCGCCGAAGAGCGTGTTGCCGTATTCCGCCTCCATCACATCCTTATTGCCCGTCCGCGGCCCGTTGTAGTTGCGGTATACACCGATTCCGCTGCGTGCTATGGCTGTGTGGACAGCGTTCAGTCGGCGGCTCGTTTGGGCAGCGTAGGTCAGATAATGGTTCTCGGTTTCGTCCTGATATCTGTCTTTTCGGCCAGTACTTTCAATGCCGTAGCCACAAGTGATGGAGTTTCCGATGAATTCTATGCGGCGGTCGGGCAGTGGCGGAGCCGGTACCAGTTGCCGACTCTCATCAAGCACGAACCCGCGGAACTCCGCATGGCGTCGGGAACACATTCCTTCGATGGCATATACTATCTGTACGCTGTGAACGGTGTCAGCAAGAGCTGTTGCAAGACTGACAACCGAGTCTTTCTCGGCATTGAATCCCACCTTGAAAGGTTCTGCACCGTCTATCCGGCATACAAAGTATCCGCTTCGTGGACGGGCTATCATCTTCAGCGAAGTACCCGTGAAGTTCGCCCGAATCTCTGTCCCCGGCCAGTTGAACCGAGGACGCAGCGGGTTTCGAAAACTGATGCGCCCAATATACTGTATGTTCGCATCGTTGGGACGTACAATCGTTCCCTTAATCGGAAGCGTCGACTCTGCCACGACAATCAGCGCAGTTGTCAGGAGGAGCAGTAAGAGTAATGTTTTCTTCATTGTTATGAGGTCATTGCGCTGCAAATTTAACGAAATATTCTCAAAGCGGGAAGAGAATATTTTCAGACCCCACAAGCCTCTATTATAACAAGAAGCAAGATTTGATTGGTGGAATTTCCAGTTGCCGGGCAGGCTTCCGGCAACTGATTAACGGAAGAGCCGACGGGCAAACTCAATGATAGTGTCCTTGCTTCTCGCCATGTCTTCGGCTGTAAGGGAAACCTTATAATCGGGATCAATGCCGAATTCGGTAAGGTTTCGGGCGTGATCGTACATCGGACAAGCTGAGAAGCGAACCGTCCAACCGTTGGGCAACTCGGCAGTAAAAGGCATTCCGGCACCGCCGCCCGTCCGGTCGCCGACGACAGTGGCTTTCGGGCATCGCTTCATATACTTCACGAACTCGTTGGCAGCCGAGTATACACTCCTATTGGTGAGTACAACGACTGGTTTTTGCCACCGTATTCCCTTTCCGGGACGAAGTGTCTGCTCTTTCATTGGGGAGAAATCATTGTGTCCGGACCCAGTCTTGTGCTGTATAAACCCTACTCGAAGCGGTTCGTTGGTGAAGCGTGAGGCAAGCCGTTCGGCGTTGGTGAGATTGCCGCCACCATTGTTCCGCACATCGATAATAATGCCGCGGCAAGGCTGAAGATACAGAAGAATATCGTCGAGATTGCCAGCTCCGATGCCGTACTGGAAGCTCTCGCAACGGATATAACCCACGTTGTCGTCGAGAATCGTATAGTCGAGTCCGCTTGCTATGAGATAATCGAACTTGAGATAGGCGCGTTCGAGCGAATCGGAATAGTTCTTGGGATAGTTTTCGTGCCACGCCCAGTAGCGTGCAGTGTTGAAAGAGGCGTACAGATTGACGTGCCCGTCGCGCAGTTCGGACAACATTCGCGCCATCACTTCGAACTGTTGGCTCTCTGTCATCGATGTATCGAACTGTCGGGCATAGCGTGTATGCACCTCGTCCCAGTCAATTCCTTTCTGATTGAAGAAACAATAGTGCTCGTCGAGTATCTTCCACAGAGCTTCAAAGTTGTCGGTAGGTGTATCGGCGTAGTCGTCGTTGGTAATGCAACTGCTCATCCCCGCGACAAGGATATATATACATATCAGGTGAAGGACGGCTGCCTTATATCTTGACAGGAGGCTGGCGATGTTCATGGCAATATCTTGTTGATGGTGAATTTGCGTACAATGCCTACGGCAAAGAGATGGCTCCACGTATGCATCTTGAGATGATTGACTTTCGATTGCTGAATGTCGGCGAGATAACCCAGGCGCAGCGTGGTGTGATGGAGCGTCAGGTCGAGCGAAATCATCTGCCGTAGCGACGGGGCGGAGACCGGTGTGGTGGCAACGATGTTGTGGTCGTAGTCGCCACGAGAGAAGATTTCGTAATAACTCTGCCCGTAATTGGGCGAGAACATCAGTCCGACGAGGGGCAGTTGTACAGCATAGCGCAACCGGAACGGACGGTTTGCAAGCCGGAACCGATAGGCTGCCGATGCCGACGGGGCAAGATAGAGATAGAAGTAAGCCTGCGCGGGATTGTTGGAATTGCGCATGTTGTAGAGAAAACCGATGTTGGCATCGATGCCCACACCTGCTTTCACGGTCAAGAGACCCTTTCCCAATTGCCAATCGCCCAGCTGCCAACGGACGTTGTACTGAAAGTTGTAGCTCCCGCCCAACTCGTTGTTGTTATCGGCACGGTTGTGCGAATAAGCGAGACGGGCTTGGTGAATCAGCTCGCGCGACACTTTTGTATCGTTTTCCCGTACCGTATGCGAGACGTATCTTAGTTCGCTGCCCTTGTATTCTTCGGGAGAGAGATACGTGTCGAGCTGGCTTACACTGCCGAAAGCTACTGCCTGGGCATTGGTTATCACTTTTCGCGAACGGAGCGTGTCCTGTGCCTGCATTGTCAGCGAGCTGGCGGCAAGTATCGAAAGGAAAAGAATGCGACGGAGAAGTCTACTTGCTTTCATTGTCGAAGAGGCGCAATTGCCCGGTTATTTCATCTATTACTTGCTGCTGGCTCTTGCCGGCATCGGGGTCGAGGTTCTCGGTCGGATTCTCTTCCGATGCCTTTTCGCCGTCTGTCGTTTCCTTGTTGGAATCGTCGGCAGGCTCCGGACGGCGCACCGGCTCGAGTTCTTCAATCTTGTCGACAGTCCATGTGGTGAGCCGTTTCCCCTTTGCCTTGAATCCCTTAACGCCTACAAACTGCTCGGCATCGATGTCTTCCGTACCGTGCGAAGCGTCTGTACCACCATAGGTCAGTCGGATGAGTGGGTAAACCTCATCGGTCAGCAATTCTAAACGCGAATTTGGATTTTCGCCGACGAAGCTCTGATGCCGTCTCGAAGGCTCTATGAGGAAGCGTTTCAGATAGGGATATCCCTGATTGTCGGCATCGTAGACAACTGCCGTCCACACCTTTTCACTATCAAACTTCTCTATTCGCTCAATGTTGTCCTCGTAGTGGTTGGCTGCATCGAACGTACTCAGATAGTATTCACCGCCCGGCAGAATGACGAGAATACTGTCGCGGTCATTAAATTCTCCCAAGTAGTGTCCGTGTTCCTCGTAGTTGATGCGGCTAATATCGGGGTCGAACCACACTTTCCGACCGCCTAATGTAGAACGACCGTGGCTCTTGAGCGATATGCGGTGGACGCTTTTCTTTGTCAACAGGTTCCCGCCGGCACCCCGACCCTTGATCAGAACGTCGGAGAAGCTGCGCTCGATGAAGATATTCTGTTTTTTCTTTCCCGCCTCAGTGTCCAGCGTTATCTTCACCGTCTCGGCTTCTCCGTTTGGGTTGGCCGTGAAGTACATCACCTTAGAACCCTTTGTTCCACGGGTGAGATCGTACTCGCGGTCTTTCGTAACTGACGTTACGTTGAAGCGTTTGATGTAGCAATAGCCGCTGGCACCGTCGCGGTAGATGGCGTTGTATATTGTGCGCTTGTCGTTTTTCTTAAATACTTGCAAATGCAGGATGCCTTTCCCGACAAACACCTTGTCTGCTATCCGGATGACTTTGTACTTTCCACTCTTGTAGAAGAGGATGATGTCGTCGAGGTCGGAACAGTTTTGGACGAACTCTGCCTTCTTTAATCCTGTCCCGATAAAGCCGCCTTGACGGTCGATATACAGCTTCTCGTTGGCCTCGACAACCTTTGCAGCGATGATGGTATCGAAGCTCTTGATTTCTGTTCG
>CAUVFB010000027.1:0-12224 GCA_963551095.1 uncultured Prevotella sp.
ACGGACAAGCCTTGCTTGAACCTCAAACAAGGCTTGTCCGTCTTACGTCTGTGAGTAGTTTGTCGTCAGACTGTTGTGCATTCTTCCTTCGAATGGCATCGAAACGGTGTCTGTGCCGGTATTAGAATGTTCTGAATCTCTTTCGTCCTGACACAGGGGAAGAAAGCGTGCACAGAGAGAGTGGAAAGGTATCGACTTACGATTCCGGGAGATGCCTCCGGGCCTTTTTCATCTGATGAATCTTCAGCGCGTTCAGCAGTTCTACAACTCCGTAGAACATCAGGCACCATCCGATGATACGCAGGGGAAGCGTTGCCGCTTCAATCGGCCGGGCTACAACGACGATGCCAACCGTCAGAGTGATGGCGGGAAAGAGCCAGTAAGCAAGGGGAACGCGGGCGAATTGGCGGGCGGCAGACAGATTCATGAACTGGTTGACAGCACCGAGAATGAGAATGGCCGCGAAGATATAGACCACCCAAACGATAAAGGTGCCGGGCATGATGGCCAGAATGATGCCGAGAATGACGCTTCCCAGGCCTGCGAGAGGGAACGTGGGAGCTTTCAGCATCAGTTCCTTGTCGTCGGCCGAGAGACTTTCGTTGAACCGGGCAGCCTGCTCGCGCTCCCAATAATAGGCGATACACGACACCGTTCCCGACAGTAGGAACATCAGACCGACAGCAATCGTCAGCCAAGTCATCGTTTCCTCGCGGTACTTTATCAGCAGGAAGCCTGCCGCAATGGCCACAATGGAACGGATAACGGAACTTTGCAATACTTTCATAATCGTTTCTTGTTGATGCGACAAGCTCATGCCTGCACGCTGTATGACGGTGCAAAAGTACGAAATAATATCGGGCAGGCTCGCCCGTCTGTCCCGTTTTTTGTATTTTTGCCGCAAATATCAGGAGGTATGACAACACTATTATTGATTCGCCACGGCGAGACGGTCGACAATGCCCGCCATATCATGCAGGGACAGACGCCCGGAGCACTCAACAAGAACGGTATCAGTCAGGCACACGAGGTAGCCTTACAACTTAAAGACACACCTATCGACGCCTTTGTGTCCAGCGATTTGCAGCGCAGCATGGACACCTGCGCTATCCTTGCAGCTCCGCACAAGGGAAAAGTGTCTGTGACAGCCTTGCTGCGCGAGCGCGATTGGGGCTCGTTTACAGGCAGATATATCCCCGAACTCGCCCATCTTGACGACCCGTCGCGCTGGCCAAAGGATATAGAGAGTCTGCCGGCATTGAAGGAGCGCGCCGCAGAATTTTTGGCCTGGGTTCGAGAAAGGTATCCCGGTCAGACGGTTTTGGCAGTCGGACACGGCATCATCAATAAAGCAATACAGAGCGTGTACTATTCAAAGCCGATGAACGAGATTCTGCCGATGAAGAATCTGGAGGCGAGAACGCTGATGCTATGATGCCTTGACGGAAGCGATGTCTCCGGAAAAGTAGCAGCCCGCATTAATAAATAATAAAACCGAAAGCTTCTCATCGGGTATTATACTGGAAATTAGTACCTTTGCTTTCCCTAACAATTTTGTATGGTCAAGAAGATATTACTCCTCCTTGTATTGAGCTTTTCTTTCCTGTTGACAACTGTATGCGCCAAGGGAAAGTTCACATTGGTAATAGATGCAGGACACGGCGGGCACGATACGGGAGCTGTCGGAACCTTTTCGCAAGAGAAGAATATAAACCTTAAGATAGCTTTGGCATTCGGACGGTATGTCGAACAGAACTTGCCTGACGTGCGGGTCATTTACACCCGCAAGACCGATGTGTTCATCCCACTGCACGAGCGTGCCGATATTGCCAACCGGGCAAAGGCCGATCTGTTTATATCCGTACATACCAATTCGGTTCCGGCAGGCCATTCGGCAGTACAGGGATTCCAGGTTTACACCCTCGGTATGCACCGCGCAAAGGATAACCTTGATGTGGCGATACGCGAGAACTCTGTCATCTCAATGGAGAAAGGCTATCAGCAGACCTATCAGGGATTCGACCCGAAATCGTCGGAGAGCTACATTATGTTCGAATTCATGCAGAATGCGAATATGTCAAGAAGCATAGAACTGGCCAAGATGATTCAGCGTTCGGTATGCAACACGGCCAACCGGTTGGATAAGGGAGTCCATCAGGCGGGCTTTCTTGTCCTCCGCGAAACATCAATGCCGAGCTGTCTGATAGAGTTAGGATTCATCTCTAACGACGAAGAGGAGCAGTTTCTTAATTCCGCGGTGGGATTAGACGTGATGTCGCGAGGTATTTACGAGGCTTTTGTACAGTATAAGAACATGTATGACGACCATCTTGTTGTACCTTATCGTGGAGCGACCAACCGTCAGATCAATGTCGGCAGAGTGTTGCCGTCATCGGTTGAACTCGCCACATCGTCCAACCAACCATTGAAACCCGTTCAGATGAAACAGCCGAATGCCCGCGCTAAGACTCCCGTTAAGCGTCCGGTGCGGAATCAACCCGCCGAAAAGAAGCCGCAAAAGCCGGATGCCCGCAAGGCTGACTCGGCATCGACAAAGAACGGTCCCGTCTTCAAAGTGCAGATTTTTGCCGTTAACCGCCAGTTGTGTGTAGGTAGTGAGCCTTTCAAAGGACATAAGGATGTCGCTTGTATAACGGAAGGTGGCATATTCAAATATACTATTGGAGAGAGCCGGAACTACAACGAGATGGTTAGACTCCGTAATAAATTGCAAAAGGATTTCCCGCAGGCGTTCATCATTGCTTTCAAGAATGGAAGACGAATGAATACCAGCGATGCTGTAAACGAGTATCTAAAAAACAAGAAAGAATAAGTAGAGACGATATGAAAAGATTGTTTACTCCCGAAGTAAGGATTGCACTTGTGGCAATAGCAGGTATTGTTGTTCTGTTTTTCGGAATGCAGTTTCTGAAAGGACTAGACCTTTTTGCCTCTGAAGCACACTACGAAATGAAGTTCGACAACGTGGATGGATTGAGCGTTACCAGTCCTGTATATGCCAACGGATACAAGGTTGGAACAGTGAAAAGCATTGATTACGACTTTGATGACCCAGCCAAAGGCATTTCTGTAGGCATTGATGTTGACAAGGATATGAAGATTCCTATAGGTACGACAGCTGAAATTGTCAGCGATTTGATGGGAAACGTGAAAGTAAATCTTATCCTTACACACTCAGGTCAGTACCTTTCCGTTGGCGGAAAAATTGAAGGACGCATCAATGATGGTACACTGGGAGAAGCCAAGAAGATGATCCCGACCATTGAGAAGATGCTTCCAAAGATAGACAGTATCCTTGCCAGTGTGAACACACTCCTCGCCGACCCTTCGATTAAGGCTTCCATGCATAACGTTGAGAGGATAACAGCCGACCTTACTACCACTACACGCCAGCTTAATACGCTGATGTCACAGGTTAACAGCACTGTTCCTGGAATGATAACCCTTACAGGAAAACTGCTCAATAACGCCAACGGAATGATCGTAAACACCAATGGCGGCGTTACAGAAGCACGCTGTGCCATCCGTGGCGCAAAGGGTTTGATGGATAACCTTAACAAAAAGGTGGACGAAGTTGACCTTGCAGGTACTATAAATAAGGTGAGTCAGACACTCGACCATATTAATACGCTGATGGCAAAGTTGAACAGCAAGGAAGGTAGTTTGGGACTTCTGATGAACGACCCTTCGCTCTACAATAACCTGTCCAATACAATGCGCAGTGCAGACAGCCTGCTTGTTAATTTGAAAGCACACCCTAAGCGTTATGTACACTTCTCTCTCTTTGGACGAAAGGATAAGTAACGCTTAATTTAGAAGATGTCTAAATTATTAAGTAACGGTTTCACGATCCACAATGGAGGCGCAACGACTTTGGATATCATGTCGTTTGCGCTTTCTTCGTAAAAGTTCCACTATTGAGACATAGCTCTCCTGCCTAATTTGTAAGCCTTTGAGAAATAAGAACTTAGATGTATGCAAATTCGTTCAGGCTAGAATAACATAGCTATGGAGCTAAATTCCCCAAAAAGAAAGGTTTACAAAATTTTCTGTAAGAGAACCACCGACTATCAAATATGGCTGTTCGAGTATTTTTGAGTAACTTTGCAACTGCAAGACAATAGTAGATTCAATAATCGAAAATCTTGCTGAAAGACATAACGACAACTCATTCGTAAGTATGAACGTACAACCCAAAGTGCTTTGGGAGAACTGTCTCCGGCTTATCAAGGAAAATATATCCGAACAGCAATACAATACGTGGTTCAAAACCATTACCTTCGAGTCGTATCAACCGGCTACGAAGATATTGTTGTTGCAGGTTCCCAGTCTATTTATATGCGAATATCTAGAGGAAAACTACATCAGTCTGTTGCGCACAGTGTTGACACGTATTTATGGGAAAGGCGTACATCTGACTTATCGAGTTATTACAGACAAGACGCACAACCTGACTCAAGACCTTCAGTCGGACACTTCTGAAGATATTTCGCCACAAAAACCAAGAACAAGAGCCAATCAGAGTCCAACTGTCTTAGATGCTGTTGATCAGGAACTCGACCCACAACTCGACCCGCACAAAACTTTCAGCAACTATATTGAAGGTGACAGCAATAAGCTGCCACGCTCTATTGGTCTTTCCATTGCCGAGCATCCGAATACGACACAATTTAATCCGATATTTATCTACGGACCTTCGGGCTGTGGAAAAACTCATCTCATCAATGCCATTGGGCTCCGTGTGAAGCATCTTTATCCGCAGAAACGTGTGTTGTATATCTCTGCCCGGCTGTTTCAGGTGCAATATACGAACTCGGTATTGCACAATACGACCAACGACTTCATCAATTTTTACCAAACAATAGACGTTCTTATTGTTGATGACATTCAGGAATGGGCAACAGCTACCAAGACTCAAGACACTTTCTTCCACATATTCAATCATCTATTCCGCAACGGTAAGCGCATCATTTTGGCCTGCGACCGTCCACCGGTTGAACTGAAAGGAATGAACGAACGCTTGCTGACCCGCTTTGCTTGCGGTCTTATTGCTGAATTGGAGAAGCCTAACGTACAGCTTTGTATTGATATTCTCCACAATAAGATAAAGCGCGACGGACTGATCATTCCCGAGGATGTTGTTCAATTCATTGCCGAGACTGCCAATGGAAGCGTTCGCGACCTCCATGGTGTCATCAATTCGCTCCTCGCCTACAGCGTAGTCTACAACAGTGATATTGACATGCGACTGGCAGAACGGGTCATAAAGCGTGCCGTTAAAATAGACAACAAGCCGCTGACCATCGATGATATTCTTGAGAAAGTATGCACTCACTACAATGTAACAGCCACGGCTATAAGTTCGCGCTCACGTAAAAGAGACATAGTCATAGCTCGTCAGGTGAGTATGTATATGGTGCAGAAGTATACGAAGATGCCTGCCGGCCGCATTGGCAAGCTCGTCGGGAATCGCGACCATAGCACGGTCATTCACAGCTGTACGAAGATAGAAGACCGTATGAAGGTCGACAAAGGATTCAATGCCGAGATGGTAAGCATTGAAAACTCGTTCAAGCTGAGAAGATAGCTGCCTATTGGCAACAGAGTCTCAGGTCAACGACCGAACAGCAGATCTGTAATCTACTTATATCTTCTGTTTCTTCAGCTTCCAAACAAGACGAGAGGGACTCTACATCACATAGAATCCCCCTCTCGTAGTTGATAACTCTCTAATCATGTCTTCATCGTTAGGGATGGATCTGATGAATCATGGTAAGCAAACATATAATCTTTGTATATGTTGTATTAAGTGACATCTGTATGTTGCTGCATCTTTCCTTGTCTTTTATCTGTGTCCTCCGAAGTTGCTACGGTTTCCTCCGAAATTGCCGGAACCACCTCCGAAGTTGCGCCCCGGTGCATTGAACGAGCGGCTGGTACCGAATGGTGTGCCCGGTGAGCCGAATGTGGGGGCGGGAGCATTGTAGGTACGGCTGCCACCCGACGGAGTGAACGACCTGTTGGGTACGTATTGGCGAGAATCGCTGAAGTTTCTGTTTCCTCTGAACGAATCGGAACTGTATCCGAATGGGTGTTGTCCGCGTCCGACAGTGGTGCGTGTTGAACTTTCGCGAGGCATATCCGTGCGGCTACCACCAAACGTACGGCTGCCTTGATTGCCAAATGAGCGCGTGTGGTCATTCTGTGCGAATCGGGATGGGCTTCCATTGAACCCGCTACGATAGTCACCGCGTTGGAATCCGTCGCGCATTCCAAACCGTACACCGCCCCGCGATCCATAGAAGTCGCGTCCGCAATACCAGCTCCGTCCGCTATTCATTCTCCAGCTGTGCCCTCCGCGATAATAGGCGTAAAATGTCGGACGGCCAAAATAGAAATAGTCGCGGTGTGGATAGCGTGCATAAATCCCAAAATGCCAGCAACCTGCATCCCACCACAGGGGACGATAGAAGTAGGAGGCAGCCACAAACGATCTGTACTGCCAGTCGAGCAGAATATAGCTGAAGTCTTGATTGCGGTGTACCCAATACGTGCTGTAAAGGTCGCCTACGGTGTTGATGCTCATCAGATAGTCAAGATTGATTTCGTATGCCGCTTCGTACTGCTCTTCGGTAAGATTCAGTTCGTATGCCATCTTGTCGGTCAGGAACAGTGCCTGCTGTCTTGCCTGTTCATAGCCCATTCCCCTTGCTGTTACGATAAGGGCGAAGAGGGCGACGAATGCTGTCAGTATTCTTTTCATACTCTTTCCTCCTTTTTATTTCAATGAGTCTAAGCGTCGAACTCTCTGTTTGGCAGTGCAAAGAAACAAAGATTCTATAGGTATCGAAAAGGATTTCCCCTAAGAGACCGGAGGAATTCCCTAAAGCCGTCAGGACGAATGGGCGGTTAGTATGATTGGGCAAGAGAAACAAATGAGCAAGCCGTAGTTGGCTGATGTAGGCTGATGCGGTGACGAAATATACCTTTTGAGAGAAGATAGTGATGCTTTTCAGGCTTTTTTACTAACTTTGCGACTGATGGAACAGAAAGACATAAAAAGACTTCTACTGGCCTTTGCGGTTTGGACAATGGCATGTGCAGCCCAGGCGCAGTATCGGACACCGGACAGAAGAGACACGGTGCGGCTACAACTACTGCACAATTTGCAATACAAAGTGGAGATGCAAGGCTCTTTTGCCAAAGGCAAGACACCTTTGTGGCTGAATGCCAATCAGTATGGACTGAGTTCGCTCAATGAACGGAACGGCTATCTGCGCGGTTCGATCTGTCGACTTCTGTCTTCCGATAACGGACATAAGTTAGGTTTAGGCTATGGATTAGATGTGGTAGCACCTGTTGATTATACGAGCAAAGTAGTCGTTCAGCAGGCATATTTTGAGGGACGCTGGTTTCACGGGGCATTGACTGTCGGTGCAAAAGAGCAACCGATGGAACTGAAAGACAATTCGCTTAGCTCGGGTTCGCAGACCCTCGGCATCAATGCGCGCCCAGTTCCACAGGTTCGTTTGGCTCTGCCCGATTACTGGACACTGCCTTTCGGCAACGGCTGGTTGTATCTGAAAGGGCACATTGCTTACGGAATAATGACCGATCAGGGGTGGCAACACGACTTCACCGGTCGTCGGTCGAGGTATGCCGACCACGTGCTCTACCATTCGAAGGCCGGTTATCTGAAGATAGGTAACGAAGCGGTATTCTGTCCATGGTCGTTGGAGATGGGGCTGGAGATGGTATCACTCTTCGGTGGTACAGCTTACTTGCCCGACGGCAAAGGCAGATTGACCGAGATGAGAGCTGGAACGGGATTACGTGACTTTTGGAACGCATTCTTTCCGGGAGGTGCTGACAACGGCGAGACAACTTATCAGAACGTAGCAGGCGACCAGCTGGGGAGCTGGTTAATGCGTCTCAACTACGACGGCGAGTGGAACAGTCTCTCCGTCTATGCCGATAAGTTTTTCGAGGATCACTCGGCGATGTTTCAACTTGACTACAATGGCTACGGAGAAGGCAGCGAATGGCAGATGAGGAAGAAACGCCGCTATTTACTCTACGACTTTAAGGACTGGATGTTAGGATTGGAATACAAGTACAAGCCAAATCATTGGCTGAACGACTTTTTGTTGGAATATCTCTATACAAAATACCAAAGTGGTTCTATCTACCACGATCACACACAGACCATCCCCGACCATATCGGTGGACACGACAATTACTATAACCACTACATCTTCCTCGGCTATCAACACTGGGGGCAGGCTATGGGCAATCCGCTCTACCGATCGCCCATTTACAACAACGACGGACTCATTTACTTCGAGAACAACCGTTTTATTGCTTTCCATTTAGCCATGGGCGGGCATCCTTCCGAGTTCATGAAATGGCGTTTTCTTGCTACATGGCAAGAAGGATGGGGTACGTATGACATGCCTTTCACGAGGAAGCATCACGACCTCAGCCTGATGCTGGAGACTACATACGCTCTCCACGGCGTTAGGATGGCAGATTGGATGAGGGACGTTGAGGTGAGACTGGGATTCGGTGCTGACTTCGGTACCATTCTTTGGGGCAACAACTATGGTGTACAGCTGACTGTCAGCAAGCGCGGAATATTGAGGAAGTAAATGGATGGGATGCTTTTACAGCATTCTTAAAGAACAATGAATATGAGCAAAGTAAGAATATGGACTTTCGTGTTGCCACTGGCTGTAATCCTGCTGTCAGCATGTTCGCTGGATACGGACAACGATCCCGGCAGTTTGGAAGGAATGTGGCACCTGACTAGAATAGAGAACATCGTGTCGGGTAAGGTTACGGCAGTTGAAAAACTGGACAACAAGTATATCTTCTGGTCGTTTCAAGCGAAGTTGCTCGAACTGGATGACAAGAGCGGAGCACACCGCAGCTATCTCTATCGCTTCAGTGTAGACAATGGAGTGCTGAAACTGTCTTCTCCTTATCTCTATGATCGAGAAAATGGCGACAAAGCACTTAACACCTATGAGTTAGAGATGGCGGTCTATGGCCTCCGGATGATGACTCCGGTTTACAAGATAGAAAGAAACAGCAAAGGAAGGTTGGTGTTGACTGATGGCGGTGTAAGGCTCTACTTTCGGAAATTCTGACTTTCCTTTCCGTTAGCAAGTTTATTCGGCGAATGGTTGTCGGCCGTTTTTCTTGATGAAAATGTCCAATGTACAGTGGAAGCAGAGATAGATGACCATGTCTATTCCGATAATCCATGTTATCAGAAGGTTGTTGAACAGCAAGAAGTTGATGATGGCATAACATAGCGACAGGGCTATGATGGCTGTCAACGTCTGATGTTGCGACAGACCGGTTCGCAGTAGCTTATGGTGAATATGGTTCTTGTCGGCACCGAAGAGGGGCTTATGGTGCATAAGTCTGACGATAACGACCCTGAAAACATCGAATGTGGGCACAATCAGCAGTGTTACCGAAAGAAGAATGGCATCTTTTTGATAGGAAAGAACATTTGGATTATACATACAAAACTTGATAAGTAGCACACCGAGAATATATCCGATAGTGAGACTTCCCGAGTCGCCCATGAATATCTTCTGTCCTTTCTCAGGGTCTCCCCACATGTTATGGTAAAGGAAAGGAATCAGTACCCCCATCAATCCTGCTATGAGAATGCAGTATACCCACAGTTGTTCGCGAAAAAACACATAGAAGAATCCTCCCAAGGCTATAAGAGACAGACTGGCTGAAAGTCCGTCAATGCCGTCAATAAGGTTGATGGCATTCATGATGAATACCAACGTAATGACGGTCAATGGTGCACCGACGAGGAAAGGAATGCTGTATATTCCGCAGAATCCATAGAGATTGTTGATGAAAAGCCACGATATGGGCAGGAGACTGGCAACAACTATTTGGATGAAGAACTTGACCTTGGCGCGCAAACCGAATATATCGTCGAGGAGTCCCGTTGTATATATAATAGCGATTCCTATGCCGAAGAACATCGTCCATGGGTTGATGCTCAGTTTATAGTGGTTGTTACTTCCTACCCACACTAACAGTGCAACTAAGGTCGCAACGAGCATGCTGGGCAGGAATGAGATGCCGCCGAGCCGCGGGATGGCATTCTTGTGGACTTTCCTGGCATTGGGTGTGTCGTAGAGTTTTCTTTTCTTGCAGAAAGCAAGAATGTGCGGAATCATGACGAACCCGCAAATGGCACTCATAGCAAACGAGAAAAGGTTTATCAGTATATTTGTCAACATGTCGTATCTGATTTTTTGTGCTCTTAATAAACTCGGCTTGCAGGGAAATATTGTATGATAAAGTGAAAAAGTAGGAATATTCCTAAGTAGAGTTCTTTTATGGAAAGTCCGCAGGATAATTGACGGTTTGTCTTTTTTTTTGTACATTTGCGGCTAAAGAATATCCGATGAAAATATCTATCATAACCGTTACCTACAACAGCGAAAGAACACTGCGCGACACTTTGGGGTCTGTCCTGCATCAAAACTATGCCGATATTGAGCATATCCTCGTTGATGGTGCCTCGACTGACTCGACAGTAGAAATCATCCGTAATTATGCCACCACGCCCTCCCGTCATACTGTGAGATGGGTATCCGAGAAAGATCGTGGAATCTATGATGCCATGAACAAAGGCATAGCCATGGCTACGGGAGATGTCATCGGAATACTCAATTCCGACGACTACTATACTTCCGACGACATCGTATCCCGGTTGGCGCAACCATTCACTGATCCCGACGTAGAAGCCGTATACGGCGACGTTCACTTCATCGATGACGGTCGTCCCGACAAGATTACGCGCTATTACTCCTCTCGTGTCTTCCGTCCTTTCCTTGTCCGTTTCGGTTTCATGCCTGCCCATCCTTCCTTGTATGTCCGCAAGGCAGTCTATGACAGAGTAGGTCCCTACAAGCTGAACTATAAGATTGGTTCCGATTTCGAGATGGTAGCCCGGATGTTCAAGGTAAACAAAATCAAGGCGCGCTATCTCCATCTCGACTTTGTTACCATGCGCACCGGCGGAGCCAGCACGAACGGCATCCACAGTCATAAGCTGTTATTGAAAGAAGACACTCGAGCCTGTCGCGAAAACGGTATCTATACCAATCAGTTCCTCGTAGGTTTGAAATACCTGTACAAGATATTTGAATTCCGCATCTGCATATAGCAGCCCCATCTTAAGTAAAATATAGGAACGACTGCTAAGCTAATCGCACGTCTTCGTCCAGTTTGATGATGCCATGAGGCGATGGAAAAGTACAGAAAGCGAGAAAAGGCGTGGAAATGTTGTCAAGTTACGGAAAAGTTCCTATTTTTGTAAGCATTAAAATTTAATATGACAAGATATGCTAGACGTAAAAGAAACACTTAGTGGAGCGGAAGAGCGCATGGAAATGGCTGCCATGTTTCTCGACGAACAACTCCAACGTATTCGTGCAGGACGTGCGAACACGGCCATACTCGATGGTGTGCGTGTTAACTCCTATGGCTCTGTGGTGCCGCTGAATCAGGTGGCATCCGTTACCATCCCCGACCCGCGTACCATTGCCATCCGTCCTTGGGACAAGAAGGCTATCCGCGATATTGAGAAGGCTATCATGGACTCAGATGTCGGCATCACGCCTGAAAACAACGGAGAAGTAATCCGTCTGAGTCTGCCGCAGCCTACAGAGGAACGCCGCAAGGAGCTTGTCAAGCAATGCAACAAAGTGGGTGAGCGCACGAAAGTAGAGGTGCGCAATGTGCGTAGTGAAATCAAGGATAAGCTGAAGAAGGCCATCAAGGACGGACTCTCAGAAGACAACGAGAAGGATGCGGAGGATCAGCTTCAGAAGATCCATGACAAGTATATCAAGAAGATTGATACCTTGCTCGCCGAAAAGCAGAAAGAAATCATGACCGTGTAAGGGTAAAAAGGCAAAAGGATACTTTATTCATCCAATGCCTTTTTCTTCTTTTTACCCTTTGCTTCTCAAAACAATGCGTGGATTAGTCATCAAAAACACCGGCAGTTGGTATACAGTCAGAACAGATGACGGACAGACCATCAACTGCAAGATTAAGGGCAATTTCCGGCTCAGAGGCATTCGCTCCACCAATCCGGTGGCGGTGGGCGATCATGTCGTGGTGGTTCCCAATCAAGAGGGGACAGCGTTCATCAC
>CAUVFB010000028.1:0-11818 GCA_963551095.1 uncultured Prevotella sp.
CGTAACGCTTCCAGCATAAGATACACTAAGTCCTTTGCGCCCTTTTTTGGTTGTAATGATGATGACACCGTTAGAACCACGCGAACCGTAGATTGCCGTTGCAGAAGCATCTTTCAATACGTTGAAAGACTCGATATCCTGGGGGTTGATCGTTGAAAGAACGTTAGAGACTCCTTTTACACCAGAGTTGTCCATAGCCACTCCGTCAATAACGATCAGTGGGTCGTTAGAGGCGTTAAGGGACGATCCTCCACGCACACGAATTTGTGCTCCACCACCCGGGGTACCATCGTTGGAAATAACACTCACACCGGCAGCCTTACCGGCGAGCAGATCCTGTGGGTTGACAACAAGACCTTTATTTTTGCTGTCCGGCTTCATCGCCATGACAGAACCCGTGAGGTCGCTCTTCTTCACTGCACCATAACCGATAACGACAACTTCGTTCATCTGCTGTGCGGCATCTTCCTGCAAAGTTACAACCATTCCGTTGCTTGCAGCTACCTGCTGCTTCTGATAGCCAATGTAGGAGATTGTCAGCGTTGCACCGGGGTTTACGCTAAGAGTAAAGTTACCGTCAAGGTCGGTCATCGTACCGTCTGTGGTTCCGTTGATGAGAACTGACGCCCCAATGATAGCCTCGCCGGTAGCATCCTGAACGTGCCCGTTGACAGTAGACTGCGCAAAGGCACTAACTGACAGGAGCATGCCCACAAAAAGGGCGAGCAACCTGACAGGAAACTTACATTTTACCTGCTTCATCATTTTGTTGTTAAAGTTATTATAATTGATTAAAGTATCTATCGTCTCAGTGTACTTGCTGTCGGTTAATAGCCGTATTGTGGGCTTTATCTGCTGCAAAGTTATAAGTATTAAAATTATTTTGCACTTCTTTTCCAATAAAAATACTAAATAACTGATGCAAACGTTTGCATTAATGATAGCACATTAAATAATTGATACAAGTCAACAAGTCAGTTAAAGTTTGTATTTTTGCATGCAAATAATAGTCAGGCTGAAACCCAACACAGTACAGACCAATGAAAGAAGGTTCGAATTTGACAATGAAAGATATAGCTCGAGACCTTGGTGTCTCGGTAGCTACCGTCTCGCGGGCACTGAAAGACAGTCCGAGGATTTCGTTGGAGAAGCGCAAGATAATAAAAAAGTATGCGCGGGAGCATAACTTTTTCCCGAATATGATTGCAGAAACGTTGCGCAAGAGCAAAGTGCAACCGTCAAGAATCATCGGAGTCATTGTCCCACAGTTCACTCATTTCTACTTCTCATCCGTGTTGGCAGGTATCGAGGAGGAGGCTTCTGCCCGCGGTTACAGTGTCATGGTGGCACAAAGTGGAGAGAAATACGACAAGGAAGTGCAAATATGCAAATCATTCTATAAAAATAAGGTGTGCGGCATTATCGTTTCGCAAGCCAAGGGTTCACTTAAATACGACCATTTCCAACATCTTGTCGACCGAGGATTGCCTTTGGTGTTCTACGACCGTATCAGTACTGGCGTGAATGCAAGCCGTGTGGTGGTTGATGATTATATGGGTGCTTACGCAGCCGTTACGCATCTGATTGACACGGAGTGCAGGCGGATAGCTTACTATGGAATGTCACTCAATTTGGAGATTGGCAAAAACCGATACAACGGCTACCGCGACGCACTATTGAAGCACGGAATACAACCCGACGACCGGCTGATTCGCATCTGTGATAACCGTGTTGATGCTGAGGCAATTACTCCCGACGTGATGGAACTATCTGCTCCACCCGATGCTTTCTTCGCCGTCAACGACGATACGGCCATCGGCATTCTTTATTCTTGCAAGCGGATGGGCTACAGAATACCCGATGATATCTCTATCTGCGGATTCACAAATGGCGAACGTGCCATTGCCTGCGACCCGATGCTTACCACCGTTGAGCAGCGTGGCATCCGGGTGGGCGAGGAGGCTGCCAATATACTAATAGATAAGGTGGAGGGTGCACTGCCGATGGAAAGTATCGAGAAAAGAATCGTGAGGACGAGGCTGATCGTGCGAGGTACGACAAGATAAGACTATCCACCCGCCCCATTTCGGGCAAGACACCCCAAATCAGGCAACAGACAACTAAAACCAACAACAATAAGATGAAACAAAGAGCTAATAAAAGTTTTTGGCAGCTTTGGAACCTAAGCTTCGGATTCTTCGGAGTTCAGATTGCGTATGCGCTTCAGAGTGCCAACATCTCGCGGATATTCGCCACACTTGGTGCCGATCCGCACAATTTGAGTTATTTCTGGATTCTCCCGCCACTGATGGGAATTCTCGTGCAGCCGATTGTCGGCACACTTTCTGACAAAACCTGGACGCGCTTTGGCCGCCGAATTCCCTATCTCTTCGTCGGAGCTTCGGTCGCCGTTTTGGTGATGTGCCTGCTCCCGAATGCCGGTTCGCTCGGCATGGCGGTCTCTACGGCCATGATTTTCGGACTCGTCGCTCTGATGTTCCTTGACACCAGCATCAACATGGCCATGCAGCCTTTCAAGATGCTCGTCGGCGATGAAGTGAACGAGAAGCAGAAAGCCCTTGCTTATTCTATCCAAAGTTTCCTCTGCAATGCTGGTTCGCTGGTCGGCTACGTTTTCCCTTTCTTCTTCACCGCCCTCGGAATTGCCAATACGGCACCGTCGGGAGTCGTCCCCGATTCGGTCATCTACTCGTTCTACATCGGGGCAGCCATCCTCATCCTCTGCGTTGTTTACACTACCTCGAAGGTCAGGGAGATGCCACCTAAGGAGTATGCCGAGTACCACAACCTCAAGGAGGCCGACAACGAATCGAAAGCCAACTGGATTGACCTGTTGCGCAACGCACCCTCCACCTTTTGGAAAGTTGGACTGGTACAGTTCTTCTCCTGGTTTGCTTTCATGTACATGTGGACCTATACTCCGGGAACCGTTGCTGCCAACTGCTGGCACACCACCGACGTAGCCAGCGAAGGCTACCAGGCAGCCGGCAACTGGGTGGGCGTGCTCTTTGCCGTTCAGGCCATCGGCTCCGTAGTATGGGCGATGGTGCTTCCGCAGTTCCACAACCGCAAGCTGGCGTACAGTCTTTCGCTTGCCCTGGGAGGCATCGGCTTTGTGATGACGGCTTTTGTCCATGATCCTTACCAGATGTTCGTCCCCTTCATTCTTATCGGATGTGCCTGGGCAGCTATTCTCGCCATGCCTTTCACCTTCGTAACCAACGCCCTCGAAGGCTACGGACACATGGGTGCCTATCTAGGACTTTTCAACGGCACCATCTGCATTCCACAGATTGTCGCGGCGGCTGTCGGCGGAATTATCCTCGGCATGGTCGGTTCGGTACAGGCTCACATGATGATTGTTGCGGGCATCGCACTCGCAGCAGGTGCGCTGACCGTAACGATCATCAAGGATGTAAAGACAGAATAACTCTTTCATGGATACATGAGACAAATGCAGAGAGAGGGGGAGTATCAAAAAGAAGTATCCTTTTTGTATTGACAGTCCCCCTCTCTTAAACTATTAAAACAACCGCTATCATTGAGTTCTTTGCTCTTTGACAGTGGTTGCTCTTTATATAAATGATGTTGATTTGCCATAGTCGTATTGCGCTTAAGTTATTAAAAAGGTCTTTCCCATCCTGTTTCGTAAGAATTACTCACGTGGGCAAGCCTTCGTCTTTTGTTTTGGTGTTTTCATATTTTCGAAAATTGTGTAAGTTTCCCTACCATCAAATCGAAAGCGGCACTTTGGAGACACAAATAGGCTGCTATCACCGTACAAACAGGCTACTTTTGGAGTAAAAAGAAAGCATTGTCAGGTCTTTTCACTATCTTTGTCTGCAGATTCCTTCAGAATCCAATCTCATGCGACTGACAAATAAAACTTATATACAACAAAATGAAGAAAACTATTCTATCACTCTGCCTGCTGGCCATAGTGTCATGCGGCAGTAAAGAAGACCCGATCGGGCTTTGGGAACCGATGAAGCTGACCTCGAAAGAAGTGGTCATCAAGAACAGAAATGGAAAAAAAGAACAACCCTACTCCGTTACCATTTCGGGCAGTCAGACACATTTCACGCTCGAAGTTACTAACTACTCGTTATGGTGGGTCAGTTCGATTCAGACCAAGGAGAGTCCGGATTCAGAGGAGAAGTACACCTACAACATAACTTCCGGTATAGGAGAACAGAAAACATTCGCCCACGACTGGTATACGTTTACTGTCAAGGGCAACAAGGTGGATTGCCTGATTAACGAAAACAAGACCGACAGGCAGCGTACCATCTGTTTGGACATGACAGCAGGCGACATTTTTGCCACTATCAACATCGTACAGAGTCCCGGCAAATAGAAACAGGCCGTTCGGCAGGCTGACCGAGACAAATACTTAAAGAGTTCGCGAGCTTCCCCCCGGAAAGTTCGCGAACTCTTTAAGCAAAAGATGAGAGGGCGGTATGGGCAGATACTGTCGGGCGGACACCCGGGAAATATAATTATCTTTGCAGACGGAAAAGCGTGAAAGACGGCAGCGGGACCGCCCGGCAAAGCAGCAGACATTGTCCGGGCGATCCTATCACGACAATTGAAGATGACCTTGACACGACAATTAAAGACGAGAAGGAAATGACAAACAGGCTCAAGACGATATTACATATTCCCGAATCGCGGTACGGTTCGGGCGAGATCTTCCGATGGCTGTGGCGGGCATGGCGCGGCAACAGGTTGCAGGCGGTGCTCAACGCTGCGGTGGGACTCCTGGGCGTGGGTGTCTCGCTGGCATCGGTTTGGGCGGTGCAGCGCGCTATCGACGTGGCATCCCATGTCGTTTCGGGCAATATCTACTGGGCAGTGGCTCTGATGGGCGCACTGGTATTATGCGATTTCGCTCTCAGCATAGCCTCCATTTGGATTCGGAATCTGCTCGGCATCAAGGCACAGAACCGTATGCAACAGTGGTTGCTTGACCGGATTCTGCGGGCGGAATGGCACGGACGCGAAAGCTATCATTCGGGCGACGTGCTCAACCGATTGGAGTTCGACGTAGCCAACGTGGTCGGTTTCCTGACCGAAGTTATTCCCAATTCGCTCTCCACGTTTGCCCTCTTCCTGGGTGCGTTCTGTTATCTGATGCTGATGGACTGGCGGCTCGCGCTGACCATTGTGGTAATGATTCCCGTCTTCGTCCTGTTCAGCAGAATCTACGTCCGTAAGATGCGCAGCCTGACGCGCGAGGTGCGCAGTTCCGACTCGAAGGTGCAGAGCATTCTTCAGGAAACCATTCAGCATCGCATGCTCATCAAGACACTCGAAGGCAACGGGGCTGCCGTCGACAAGCTTGAGGATACGCAGAGCGAACTGCGCAGCAGAGTGGTGAGGAAGACAAGGTTTTCGGTATTCTCCAATCTCATTCTCAACCTCGGCTTTTCGCTCGGCTACCTTGTAGCTTTCACGTGGGCGGCCATCCGCATGTCGGCAGGAACGCTGACTTTCGGCGGAATGACGGCTTTCCTGCAATTAGTCGGTAAGATACAGTCGCCGGCGCGCCAGCTGACGAAGCTCGTGCCTTCGTTCGTCTCCGTGTTTACGGCTGCCGAGCGGCTGATGGAGCTGGAGGAGAATCCGCTTGAGGAACAGGGCGAACCGGTGGTGATGGACGGTCCCTGCGGAATCCGGCTCAGCAACGTGTCTTATGCCTATGACGACATGGACGGCGACGTGCTGCAGCATCTCAGCTTCGACTTCCGTCCCGGTTCGTGTACGGCTATCCTCGGCGAGACCGGATCGGGAAAGACTACGCTCGTGCGGATGATTCTCGCTTTGGTGCGTCCGCAGAGCGGAAAGATTGAAATCTACAACAGCCGTGAGTGCTGCGAACTGTCTCCGCTGCTGAGAACCAACTTCGTCTATGTTCCGCAGGGCAACACGCTGATGAGCGGCACTATCCGCGAGAATCTGCTTCTGGGCAAGATGGATGCCACCGACGGGGAGATGCGCCGGGCACTGCACACGAGCTGTGCCGATTTCGTGTTCGACCTGCCGCTGGGACTGGATACGCCTTGCGCCGAACAGGGAGGCGGACTGAGCGAAGGGCAGGCACAGCGTATCGCCATCGCCCGATCGCTGCTGCGCAACCGCAGTATCATGCTCTTTGACGAGGCTACCTCTGCCCTCGACGCTGAGACGGAACGGCAGCTGCTCGCCAACCTGCTGTCGGAGCGCGAGAAGACTATTCTCTTTATCACCCACCGACCGGCCGTGATAGCCTATTGCGACCGGACGCTGACGATAGAGAAAATATAGCAAAGGCTTGTCCGATTGGATTTAACGTCGTAAATTTGCAGGGGAAGGGACGAAAGGCCGTCCCTTTGTATTTGGCGAACGAACAACAACCAACACAATACGAATGATGAAAAGACTCTTTCTGACAGCAGCCCTGACGCTGACAACCGCGCTCGGTCTGCATGCACAGCAGGCGGATCTCGACGCACAGTATGCGAAAGACTTGCTGAAGCCCGGAACGACTGCTCCCGACTTCACGCTCCGCACCTACGACGGCAGAAACATACGACTGAGCAGCTACCGCGGCAGCTATGTGGTGCTCGACTTCTGGGCTTCGTGGTGCCCCGACTGCCGCAAGGCGATTCCCGAAGTGAAGGCGCTCTTCGAGGATTTCCGCGATTACAATGTCGACTTCATCGGCATCTCCTACGACACCGACCGGACAGCGTGGGTGAAGACCTATTGGGACAGGTATCAGATGACGTGGACGCAGGTGAGCGAGTTGAAGAAATGGAAAAAGGGAACCGAGACCGACCGGCTCTACCGCGTCAATTGGATTCCGACAATGTATCTTATCGATCCCGCCGGGAAGGTGGTGCTGGGCACTGTAGAGACAGGCAAGCTGCGCGCCCGTCTTGAGGAACTCCGCCCGAAGCTCGTTACCCGGACGGCCGTCAACGCGAAGAATACCGTAGCCGCACAGTTCACGGGCGGACAGGCGGCGCAGGACAAGTATATCACCCTCTATCAGCAGTTTCCCTTCGACGCAAAGAAGATGCAGGTGCAGGCCGACATTACCGTGACTTTCAACGTCGAGGTGGACGGCAGCATCACGGGTGCGCGCATTATCAACATTGAGAATGTGAAGGCCATCGGCACGAAATACGCCAAGCTGCGCCCCGAAGAGCAGAAAGAGGTCATCGCCAAGGCTACCGACTTCTACAAGCGCGAGGCTCTGCGACTGGTGGGTTCGATGCCCAAGTGGCAGCCGGCCACCACAAACGGCCGACCCGTGCAGACGAAGTGCCAGCTGCCCATCTATTTCCATCCATAGCGGCAGTCTTCCGATTGCGCCTCCCGACAGTTGGGATGTGCCCTATATATATAAGGTGTAATTCTCCCGCTCGGGTTTGCTTCCAACGCCCCACGTAAGTTCAACCGCTTGCGTGGGGCGTTTCGTTTGGGCGAAGTACGACGCGCGGCGATACAGTCATCGGCAGCTTTGTCGATAAGGGGGAAGATGTAAAACGTTTCCCTCATATTATGGATTGCGTTTCCCCGGGGTTCGCATCCGTCTTTCCTATGGGTTGACAATTGTCTCAATATATAGAGACAATTGTCCCAGTATATAGAGACAAACGTCCCAGTATAGTGAGACAATTGTCCCAGTGCATTGAGACAATTGCCAACCGCCCATCTTGACGATAGCCGAAGTGTAGGAAAGACTTGTATCTTCCTGGAGGAAACCCTTCAGCCGTCCCGAGTAAACGACTATCGGGGTGATACTTACACGCCGCCCCGGCCTCTTCGGGGAATACGGCCGGAGGGGAACGGGCGGGAAGCATGCTTTCCGCAGGAACGAAAGATGGGGAATGAAAGGCGGCGGTCAGGTGTAAATCAAGGTTGTCAGGCGGTCGGCGGCGAACAATTCCTGCGCCACCTGCTGTATTTCCTCTGCCGTTATGGCATCGATGTCGGCGAACAGGCTCGTAATGTCTTTCTCCCAGCCATAGTGGAGAAAGCTCTTCCCGAAATCGAGGGCGAAGCTCTCGCGGTTGTCGCAGGCGATGCCGATCTGTCCCTTTATCTGGCTCTTGGCGGCGGCGAGTTCTGCCGGGGTGAGGGGCGTGCCGGCAAATCGGTCGAGTTCTGCTTGAATCAGCCGGCGGCATTCTTCCGTATTGTCCGGATCGCAGCCGAAGTAGACGCTCCAGATGCCCGTCGATCCATAGCATACCATCGTGCTTTCGACGGTGTAGACCAGTCCGCGGTTTTCGCGGAGCGAGAGGTTCAGGCGCGCATTCATGCCCGGTCCGCCAAGGATGTTGTTGAGCAGATAGAGCGGCATGCGCCGTTCGTCGTGGATGCTGTAGGCCCGGTTGCCCGTCATCACGTGGGTCTGATGCGTCTGCTTGTGGGCAATGATAGTTCGGGGATGGTAGGCGGTCTGCGTCGACAGGGCTTCTTGAATCAATGGGAAGGGCTTGTCGGTGTCGGTCGCACGGCCTGTCTGCCGGCTGTTTGTAGCCTGTTCGAGAAGTCGGAGCAGACTGTCGAAGTCGACATCGCCGTAAGCAAAGAAGACGGAATTGGCCGGACGGTAGTGGCGGCGGGCAAAGGCGAGGGCATCGGCAGTGGTGAAGCTGCGCACGCGGTCGGCAGTGCCGAGGATGTTATGTCCCAGCGGCTGCCCGCGGAAGATGAGGTTTTCGAACTCGTCGTAAATCAGTTCGGCCGGGCTGTCGTTGTACGATTCTATCTCGTCGCAGATGACTTCGACCTCCTTGTCGATTTCTTTCTGCGGATAAACGCTGTGGAAAACCATGTCGGTCAGCAGGTCGACCGCCAGCGGCAGATGCTCTTTCAGCAAGACAGAGTAGTACACCGTGTCGGTCTTGGTAGTGAATGCGTTGAGTTCCCCGCCCACGCTTTCGAGACAGTTGATGACATCAAGTGCCGTGCGGCGGCTCGTCCCCTTGAACGAAACGTGTTCGCAGAAGTGGGCTAACCCCTCCTCGCCCAGTGCTTCGTCGGCTGTTCCGGCGTTGATTTGATAACCGCAGTAGACCACGGGCGATGCCGAGGGCAGGACAATGATGCGCAATCCGTTCCCGAGAGAGGCTGTGCTGTATTTCGTCATGGCTGCAAAATTACAGTTTTTCTTTTTGAATATTATCCGATTTATACTATATTTGCACGTCCGCAAACCCACGAAACCGGCAGAAGCCCGGCAGGATAAACGACACATAAACAACACATAAACAACAAGCACAATGATAGAAATAGCCAACAAGGTCTACTATGTAGGCGTCAACGACCGCAACAAGTCGCTCTTCGAAGGACTCTGGCCTTTGCCCAACGGAGTAAGCTACAACTCTTATCTCATCGCCGACGAGAAGGTTTGCCTGGTAGATACCGTCGAAATCGACTTCTTCGTACAGTTCATCGAAAACCTCCGCGAGGTGCTCGGCGACCGCAAGATCGATTACCTGGTCATCAACCATATGGAACCCGACCATTCCGGCGGACTGGCTTTGCTGCGCAAATACTATCCCGAAATACAGATTGTAGGCAACAAGAAGACCTTCGACATGATGTCAGGCTTCTACAATATCCGAGAAAATACGCTCGAAATCAAGCACGGCGACACGCTCCGCTTGGGCGAACACACCCTCCGGTTCTTCATGACACCGATGGTACACTGGCCCGAAACGATGATGACGCTCTGCCAAGGCAGCGAAAACCTGCTCTTCTCCGGCGACGCTTTCGGCTGTTTCGGCGCGCTGAACGGCGGTATCATCGACCGCGAGATTGCCACCGACTGGTGCTGGGAAGAGATGACACGCTACTATTCCAACATCGTCGGCAAGTACGGCACACCCGTTCAGAACGCATTGAAGAAGCTCGCAGGCATCCGTATCGACTATATCTGCCCTACACATGGGCCAGTCTGGAACCAATACGTAGAAAAAACCGTGGCGATGTACGACCGGATGGCGAAGTATGAAACCGAACCCGGACTCGTCATCTGCTACGGAACCATGTACGGAAACACCGAACGGATGGCCGAACAGATGGCACGAGCAGCCTCACAGGCCGGCATCAAGAACATTGCCATGTACAATGTATCGAAGACCCACCACAGCTACATCCTCCGCGACATCTTCCGCTTCCGCGGACTCATCGTCGGTGCACCCACCTACAACACGGGCTTGTACCATGAGATGGACGTGTTGCTCTCAGAAATAGCCAACCGCGACATCAAGAATCACCTCATCGGCTGGTTCGGCTCGTTCTCATGGGCAGGTAAGGCCGTTGCCGCCATCGGAGAATGGAACGAAAAACGGATGCACTTCGAGCAGGTTGGCGAACCGGTAGAGATGAAGCAGGCACTCACGCCCGAAAAGAAAGAAGAGTGCCGGCGGCTCGGACGCGAGATGGCTGCCCGACTGCTGGATAAGGAAGCCTAACCGCCAGCTCTATCCTGCATAAAGAAAAGATAACCCTATTTTGAACTGCCCCCGACAGTTATTTTATCTAACTTTCGGGGGCAGTTCTGTTTTGGCACACTCACCTACAGGCAGCTGTGGCTTCCGCTTGCCGTTAGAGTTGTCGTTGGTTTGTTGGAATTGTCCATTGTCTTTATTCTGCCACGGGACGCACCGCGAAACCGAGCGGCCGATAGCTGCTGTTCTGCGGGTACACGAGGCCCGAGCTGAAGTCCAGGTCGCAACCGTAATCCGTGCTGTACGGGACGGCCGACCAATACAGAACGCGGTTGCCCACGTAGTACAACGAACCGTCACCGCTGCCGCGAAAGCCCGAAGCAGGGAAGAAGACGGTGTTGGTGCCCGTCTTAGACTTAAAGGTATACCCCATATCCCAACTCCCCTCAATATTAAGGGTACCATAGTTCTGACCATTCAGCGTGAAACCGGTGAAAGCATTGGAAGCGGAAAGTTTCAGGCCGACAGGGCAGGGATCATAGATGGTTTTGACGACAGCATTATCATTCCATCCTGTTGTTGTGTTGTCCATCGACCAAAGATTGTAATAAGTGTAACCGGCAGGAGGAGCGGCTTGCCAAGAGCTACCGGCTGTGTAGAAGTTCTCGGGATGCTGGATACCATTCTGAATGGACATGTTGTTCCCGGCATTCTTGTTGAACGAACCGTCGGCAATGGCATCCGTACTGGGGAACGCATCTTTGCGGCCGAACTGATAGAACGTGGAGACGAACTCCTTGACGCTGCCGGGATTCTGTGTGATGTCAATGTAGCCGAACTGCTTGACACCACCGTTGGCGGGAAACTGCTCCACCTTGATACGTACCACGCGTGGTTTGTCATAGGTGCTACCCTCCCACTTGAGGTTGGCGAAGCCAAGCGTTTGCTTGGTGAAGTTATAGGTAACGCCCTGATAGTTTTCAATAGCTATGGTGTTGAGTTCCTCATCCTTGGCAAACCACAGATGCCACGACCAAACGACCGTGCCGCCTTTGGTAACGGCGATGACAGCGTTGCCGTTCTTAATCTTATCTTGCGGTACACGGAAGTGGACGAAAGCGTTATTGCCGCTGCCTTCAATGCCGAGACTACTGGCCTCTACGAGGCCGCTTTGGTCGGTCCATACTATCTTGGCTCCATCGGGTACATTCGCTCCGCTATTGGTTTGGGTAATCCAAGGATTGTTGATGTCCACACCGGCGTGATCCTTGAAGTGGGTTAGGATATAGGCTCCGGTATTGCTGGTTTGATACGAGCTGGGGTTGTCGCTGCCGTTCTTGATGGCA
>CAUVFB010000029.1:0-11677 GCA_963551095.1 uncultured Prevotella sp.
GAAAAGATATATTAAAAATATAATCCCAGTTGCAGCTTTGATGATAAGTCTATCATCATGTATAGGCGACTTGGATAATCCGAAGAATCCAAAGGACCCGAACCTCAGTACTGAGAACAATATGGTCGGGGCATACAATAAATGTTATGCAAACCTTGCTCTGCCGGGTAACGGTGGTGCCAATGGCGATTCTGACCTTGATGGTTACGACGGTGGAACGGCAGGTTTTATCCGTCAGATGTGGAATGTCAATGAACTTCCTACTGATGAGGCGATCTGCGGATGGGGCGACCCGGGCATTCAGGACTTCGTGTTCAATACCTACGGATCGGCTCACCCAATGGCAGCTATGTTCTATTTCCGCCTGATGGCAGGTATTACTTTTTGCAATGACTATCTTGCAAACTTTGGGACAAAGGACAGTAAAGGCAAGAACCTGATAACAGTGTCTGACGAGGAAGTAAAGAAAATGGCAGCAGAAGTGCGTTTCGTCCGTGCTCTTCATTACTTTTATATGATGGATACGTTCGGAAACATTCCCTTTACAGAGACTGTCGGCGTAAAACCTAAGCAGGCTTCACGTAAGGAAGTGTACGATTTCATAGAGAAAGAACTGCTTGCCGTAGAACCGGAACTGGGTTCTGCCAAGGCAAGAGTATCGTCAGAGGCTGGCTACGGACGTGCCAATAAGGCTGCCGACTGGATGCTTTTGGCACGTCTCTACCTCAATGCTGAGGTTTATACGGGCACTCCCCAGTGGGCTAAGGCTGCTGAGTATGCTAAGAAAGTAATGGATTCTGACTATAAGCTGAACACAACAGGCAGTGCCGACGGTAAATGGACAGCTTATCAGATGCTCTTTATGGGTGACAATGGTGAATCGAGTGCAGCCAAGGAGATTGTATTCCCACTCCTTGCCGACGGTATCAACACGACGAACTACGGTGGTTCGTTATATGTTATTGCCTCTACTTTCGACGGAAAGATGCATGCTAATGAGTCTGATCCATCTGCTACCAATGGAACATCGGGTGCATGGGCTGGTAACCGTGCCCGTCCCGACCTGATTCGTAAGTTCTTCCCCACTGGCGACGTACCAAAGGTGGAATCATACAATATGATTAAGAAGGCAAAGGACGACCGTGCCATCTTCTGGGGCAAGGATCGCAATTTCGACAACGTAACACAGCCAGCCTTTACCGATGGTTTTGCTGTAGCTAAGTTCGTCAACTTTCACTCAGATGGTTCGGCTACTCGCGATGCGCAGTTCCCCGATATGGACTATCCATTGATGCGTGTAGCTGAAGCCTACTTGATTTATGCTGAAGCTGAGGCTCGTCTTCACGGCGGAGTTGCAACGGGCGATGCTGCCGAGGCTATCAACGATTTGCACAGACGTGCTCACAACGCCAATATAAAGAGTGCTTATAATCTGTCGGATATTTGTGATGAATGGAGCCGTGAGTTCTACTTCGAAGGATTACGCCGTACAACGCTCGTTCGCTTCAACCGTTTCGGTGGCAACAACGATTATAACTGGACTTGGAAAGGCGGCGACAAAGAGGGACGCAACTTTGCTGCAACGCGCAACATCTATGCAATACCAGCAGCAGATCTCTCTGCGAATTCGAACTTAAAGCAGAATCCGGGTTACTAAGTATTCGCAACGGGAAAGATACCGCCCCTCTTTCCTGTTGTCTCAACTAACTAATTAAACAATAACTGAAATGAAGAAGATATTTAGTTTCATATTGGCTGTCTGCTTCGCCGGGATGTTCATCTCATGCTCCGACGACCGGGATGCAAATCCAGTCTTGCAGCAGCCTACAACGTTTACGCTGAATCAGCCTGTATACTCATCGGGCATTGATTTGGCTATTTCCAAGCGTCTTCCCTTCTCTTGGTCTCAGCCCGACTACGGCCTTCCACTCTCAGCAAGCTATAAACTGCAGGTTTCCAACAATGGGAAATTCACTCAGGCATACAATGTCAACGAGAAGCAGGAGAAGCAGCTCGGCAAGGCAAACTTCGTTACTATCAACGATTCGTATCAGGCTTGCAAGGGCGATATGAATGCTTCGAAGCTTGCCAAGGCTCTTCAGCAGCTCAACGGATATTCGGAAGATAACGTGCCGGCTTCGATTGATGTATGGGTACGTTGTCTTTCTGCTACGGCCGGCGTGGATATGGTCTATTCCAATGCTGTTAAGCTGAGTGTGGCTCCTATCTATGTAGAGTTGAAGGATGCTCCTCCTGCTACTTGGTATTTGATTGGCAACTGCATTGGCGATGGTAAATGGTCGAACGGAGCAACGAATATTGGTATTTCAATGTTCCCTCTGTACACCAAAGCAGGCGAGATCTACGACAAGGGAACCGGTGATGGTATCTTCGAGTATACCGGTTACTTCCCCGCTAACGCAGAGTTCAAGATTATAAAGACCCCAGGCGATTGGGATCACATGGTTGTCTGTGGCGGCGGTGCTCCTTTGACAACCTCTATACGCGACGGTGGCGATGACCCAGGTAACATTACAGTTCCGGAAGCAGGCTATTATACCATCACCTTAAATTCGCGTAACGGCGAGACAACTATCGTGAAGAGTAAGACAACACCGACCCAAAGCTATACGACGATTACCATGCCGGGTACGCAGAACGGATGGAACGTTGCTGCAGGAAGCCCGATGACAGCTTTCTCTACGGTAGCTGGAATGCAGAACCACGACTGGGTGAACACCCTGACATTCGATACTGATGCTCCGGAAGATGGTGGTGTGAAGTTCGCCAACGGTACTTGGGATGTCAGCTGGGGTGTTGCCGACTTCCCCTACGGTATAGCCGTGAGCGGCGGACAGAACATTCCTTATAAGAAGGGAAAGTATCTCGTCATCTTCAACGACTTTACAGCTCAGTACCTCTTCATAGAGCAGCAGTAGAATTTATTACTAAAAAGAGAGAGGATGCGCCGATAGCATGCGGAAGCAACCGGTTTAGACTCTTTCCGGCGCATCTCTCCATAGAAAGAATAGATAGAATGAAAAAGATAGCTTATTTATTGGGTCTCGTACTGTTGGCAAGTTGTGGCGAAGCCGACAAGTTCGGCGACTGGGCACAGCCCCAAAACACACAGCAGGAGGATGCCAAGAACATTAGTCTCACGGCGACAGCTGCTCCTGTTGTCGATTTCGAAGTTGTAGGCACCGATTCCGTTACACTTTGTACGCCTGTGCTGACTGCCAACGAAAACATTTTCAGGGAGGAATACACCATTACTCTCTATAATGCCGACAAAACATTGAAGCAGCAACTCAACACAGACAAGCAGGGACGGGTAAAGACTAAGGAACTGAAGACGGCTGTTGAGACACTGTATGGTATGGCCGGCGATCTGCGCAAGATTCCGGCAGTCCTGACCGACCGTGTTTATCTTGATAACGGTCTTGCTTTCACACTGAAAGCTGACTTCGAAGCACAGGCAAAACTGATAAAGCCTGACTACGAAGAGTTCATCTACGAGATTGGAGCCGAAAGCAGCTGGTCGGCAGTACAGCCTCTTCGCAGTAAGCAGATGGACGGTAACTACCTTGGTTACTGCTTCCTCAACGGTGAATTTAAGTTCCGCAGCAACCCGACAGCATGGGACGGTCCCGATTGGGAGTACAACGGCACTCCAGGCTCATTGGCTGAGCAAGGTGTCAGCAACTTCCCCGACCCGGGCAAGGGATTCTACAAGGTAGAGGCAAGCATTGCCAACGGCACACTGACACTTACCAAGCTCAATATCATCAGCATTATAGGTTCGGTACTGGCTTCCGACTGGAGCGTTGATGGCGATATGGCTTTCAACGAAGCTGACCGCGTATGGGAATGGACGGGTCATCTCGATGCAGGCGAGATGAAGTTCCGTGCCAACCACGACTGGGATATCTCCTGGGGAGGTGCCAACGACAATGCCAAGGCTTTCAATAACCTTACAGAGTTCGCCGGCAAGAATCTGAAGCTGGACGCAGCAGGAACCTATACTGTTAAGCTGCACCTCAGCTACGATGGGAACAACAGTGTGGAGATGATTAAGCATTAAAAGTTTTTAGGTTATATATATTGTAGGGGGAGGGTGCCAATAGGTTTCCTCCCCCTTTCGCTGTCGGAAAGTTTCCGTCTCCCAGGCATCATCACCTCCCCTATAAGGAGTCCTTGACCTTTTCTTAAAGGAACTGTCGACCTTTCCTTTAACAAACTGTCGACAGTTCCTTTAAGAAAAGGTCAAGAGGTTCTTAGAGAAAGAATCTACCATCTCTTAAACACCCCACAGCCAGTCCGTTACATACCTGTTGCCGAGAGCCGATTCAGGCTCCACAGATAGGGTTCTGCTAAGTATACAGCGGGTTAAAATTACATAAACAAATGATGCTTTGTGGGCGATCTGTTGCCAAATCAATATCTTTGCAATCAATATAATGACCTATTTATTAATCGTTTAATAAGCAAAAACCGTACGATTATGAAAAAGAACTTTTTATTATTGACTTTATTGGCAGGCGTATTGACCTTTACCGGCTGTGCAAGCAAGAAAGACTTGCAGAACTGCCAAAGCGAGAACAACCGGCTGCAATCGGAGTATCAAAGCGCGAAGGAGACCATTGCTGCCAACAACGCGCGTATCAGAAGTCTCGAGGATCAGTTGGCACAGGCTAAGGAGAGTGCTGCTGCCTTGCAGGGAAGCCTTGACAGGAGTCTGAACAATGCCAGTTCCAACAACGTCAACATCTCTAAACTTGTCGACCAAATCAACGAGAGTAACCAGTATATCCGCCATTTGGTCGAAGTGAAGAGCAAGAGCGACTCGCTCAACATGGTGCTGACCAACAATCTGACTCGCTCGCTGAGCAAGGAAGAACTGAAAGAGGTCGACGTGCAGGTGCTCAAGGGTGTTGTCTACATCTCTTTGGCTGACAATATGCTTTATCAGAGCGGTTCGTATGAGATTAACGACCGCGCAGAAGAAACCCTTGGAAAGATTGCCAAGATTATCATGGACTATAAGGACTACGACGTGCTCATCGAGGGTAATACCGATAACGTTCCGGTCAACACTGCGAGCGAGAAGATGAAGAATATCCGCAACAACTGGGATCTCTCCTGTCTGCGCGCATCCTCTGTCGTACAGTATCTTCAAAACCGTTTCGGGGTTAGTCCGAAGCGTCTGACAGCTGGCGGACGTGGCGAGTACAACCCACTTGTCTCTAACGATACGGAAGTGGGCAAGCAGCGCAACCGCCGTACTCAGATTATCATCACGCCGAAACTCGACCAGTTTATGGATCTTATCGGCGAGGCTCCGGATACAGACAAGACAAAGTAATGTTGCTTGCTATTGTTTCCCATTCGTATGGGGAAGTGGGCTTTGCCGGCTCCCCATACTTCTAACCTTAGTTTTGATATAAAGAAGGCTATGCCGAATGGGGTTTACACAGGTAGGGCTCGTCGAATGTGTTCAGCAGTGGATTCTCACAACAAGTCTCTCATACTTCAGGTATGACTAATATGAATACTTTCTATAGTTCGATTGGCTTTGGATTCTGATATTGCAGCTTTTGTTCCATTTTGAGAAACAACACAATAAAGCCGCCGGAGTTAATTCCCCAGCGGCTTTATTAATGCTTTGTTTCAATGTTTAGAAAACGAGTTTGACAGACTTACTGCCTACCTTTACTATGTAAGCACCGTGCTGTGCCAAGCGAATACGGAGGCTTCTCTCACCATTCTTGTTGCTGTAAACCTGCTGTCCGTCAAGTGTGTATACCTGAACGCTCTCACCATTGACATTGTTTACGCATACTTCGTTGCCGTCCACCTGTACGAGCGACTGGGTAAGGCTGACACCGCCGATACCGTTGACCGTACCTACCTCCTTAAGGTCGGAGTATTTACTCTCTGCATATCTCTTCGTCACATTGCGGTCGCTGTTCTTTTTGTAAGCTGATACGCGGTGCGTAACTACTGCCTTGTCTGCGAAGTCGGGAACAGTAATCTCTGCAGTTGGCTTCTCAACCCATCTGAGGTAGACGAACGGGTCGTTCAGACTCTCGCCAGCCTGATAATTCTGAGTGATTTTGAGGTCGTCGATGTAGAGATTCTCGTCGGCATAAACGGCGTAGATGCCTATTATAGACTTCTTTGTGCCCTTTGTGAAGTGTACGGTAAAGTTCTTCCAGTCGCCGGTTACTGCCTTGGGATAGCCTTCCGGATAGATAAGCTCTGCCTGCTCATAGTCGCCGATAGCCTCGTTGTAGTTGAAAAGGGCGAAAGCAGCTTGCGTATAGGCTGTGATTTCCTTGCCCTCTGCATCAAGGCCTGTCGTTGAAGCGGCAGCGAGTTTCACGTTGACAGTGAACTTACCATTATCCTTTGACATGTCCAGCTCTGGTGAGACGAGTCCGGCATCAGTATGGTTGTGATAATACTGCCATCCGTCCAGACAGATATAATCTGTGTAAGGTGCATAGTTGGTTCCTTTCCATCCGCCCTGCTTCATCTCCGAAATGTAATGCTCGTCGTATGAATAGCGGTCAGGGTTTTCTTTTGTCCATCCGGTAAGGTTGCCATCGGCATCTCTTACGTCAGTGAAGTCCTCGTCAGTAACAACAAACTCGCCGGCCTGTGTTGCTTTGCGGTTGTAGTAAGCGATGTAGTTGTAGCGTTCTGCTGAAGGAACAGTTCCCCAATTGGCGGTATACTTCTTTCCGTCGAAGTTGTCCACTTCTTTCATCTCCGGAGAAACAAGGTCGAAAACAAATGTCTTGTCAGAAGGAATGGACAGATAGCTGTCTTTCTTAGCCGATGCATTGTAGAAATAAGTCTTGCCCGACTCTGCACCTGTAACGTGGAAAGTATTGGTCGTTACCGGTTCGTCTTCGAAGAGATATTCGGTTACGCCTGTTTCCTTATTGAAAGAGAATACGTTGACGCTGTATCCCGTAGCACCTTCTACTGCTGTCCAGTTGGCATCGAAGCTCGTCCCTTGATAGTTGGTGTACGGACGCATCGTAGGTGTCCCTACATGCTGCTTGACGGTAAACACTTCAACGTCGTCAATATATAATGGTGCACCCATGGAAACGATGTTGAAGATAGAGTATTCCCCACCACCGAAGAAATACAAGGAATATTCCTTCCAATCTTTTGTGAGTGCCGGGAGTTGTACGCTACCCATGATATCCCATGAAGGAGCCATGTTGTGGGTCTCGGCAGCCTCTACCATTACCTGTGGAATCTCATCAGCACTCTTGGCACGCGCCTTAAAGCGAATCCAGGCGATGCCGCCGTTGGCAGTTACATTCAGCATGGGCGTGTTGATGTGTGCCATCTCTTTCGGACCAGATTCGAGATAGACCATCCCACCTGCAGAGTAAGCATTGCCCGAACCCCATCCTGGAGTATTAAAGAATTCGTCTTTAGTGTTAATCCACGGATAATCAAACTTGTCTTTAATCAGACTGTTGTCTGTGTCGGGAGCAGATTCGCTACCGGCGGTCATTTTAGAGAAATCTTCTTTCATCACCACTTGCTCCTCACCATACTGGTTGGGGGCTTTCGCAAGACGCGCCTGTGGGGCTGTGGCTGCGCTTGGGCAGATGAAGAACCCTGCAGAAAGGGCTTTTGATTTCATCGGCAGGACATTCTGTGCCTGTTCTTGAATTTCTGTTCTGCTGTTCAGTTGGGCAGAAACATTGCTCGCAGCTGCAACTGATAATGCAGCCAAGAGAGCCAATCGTGTAATGTTTTTACTCATAATGTAATGATTAGTGGTAATTATTTAGTGTGTATATAAAATCAGGCATGTTTGAACCTTGTAACGATAGCTTATGAAAGTTGATTGCGAAAGTACTAATATTTTTCAAAACAGCATAATAAAACCAATAGTATGTGATCTTTTTTGTTCTTTTTTACATTTCATTACCCTCAATAGTTGCGTTTCTGCTTCATCCGGAAGAGTGCTTTTCTACCCTCAGAATACTCATATCCCTTGTCGGCAAACTAAATTGATGTATACGAAAAGAGGCAGACACATGGATGATGAGTCCTAAATGTATCTGTCCCTTCTCGTACAAGTCATACCGACTTTCAGCTTTCGGGCTGCCTATGGCGTTACCTGGCTGCCGCCTTGCCCGGGCTTCCCGCTCTCGTCGTCCTTTTTCTTCTTCTTCGAGAACTTCTCCCGCCGTTTCGGGTTGTCGACTTCCACCTGAATCTTCTTCAGCACCTCGGTGATCGACGATTTCCAGCGCACCAGTATCCGCGGACGCTTCAGCGAGTCGGCACAAACGTCAGTCTCGTCGGCTTCCATCTTCGAAGGAATAACGGTGCGAAGCGAAAAGATATCGCCCAAGTCGACCGAACCGCCCAGCTTAATCACATCTCTGACAACGTTGCGCAGCGTGATGAGCACATTGCGCACGTCGCCCTCGCTCAACGATGTCTCGCGGACAATCTCCTCAACGAGCCATTCCTGCGAGAACTTGCTCTGAGACTTCTGTACAGCACTGTAAGCCTTTTGCCCCTTCTTCGGACCAATCCTGTGGATGGTCTCTACAACTTTGAATGTTAGCATAATGATTTGATTAATAGTTATTTATTAATAGGCTCCCGTCTTCATCCGGCCATGCCGAAACGGTCGCCTGTTTCTTCGTTTCTGTGTTCCTTATATGAAGACCATCCTCTTCCTTATATGAAGACGATCCTCTTGATATAAGGAAGACAGTTGTATAGATAGTATGTATAGGAATGCATAGATAGTATGTATAGGGGAGGATAGATAGTATGTATAGGATCGTTTTGATATAAGGAAGAGAATTGCCTTCATATAAGGAAGAAGATTGCCTTCGTATAAGGAAGACAAAACTCTTCATTAACGCGTGCGTTCAGTCTTCCCAAGGCTGATAGCCCGATGCCGACGGAAGGGTGGCTTCCGAGTCGTCGGACTCATCTTCCCAATAGGCCTGCTTGGCACCGGCATGGCCCGGTCCCGGGGTGCTGAAGAACACGGGGACACCACAGGTGTCGCCCTCGGGGATGACATGGACAAGTATGATGCGAGGAGTGGTATACGTTTTCTTTGCCATATTGCTATGCTTTGAAATTGATAATTGGTTGGGGTTTCGCGCCGATACACCACTGTCGGCATATACGGCGCGATTGACTTGTCAGCGAATGATGACCTTGTGGTTGCCATGCAGATACACACCCGGAGCAGTGGGCTTAGCGGTCAGCCGGATACCGAGCAGCGTGTACCAAGCCGCATCGCCGGTTTCGGCGATCGTATCGGTAGGTACCTCGATGTCGCTGATGCCGGTGGGCTGGTCGTCTTCGAAGACAAGACGTATCTCCTTGGCACGTGGCGAAAGCGACATGGGAAGCGAGAGGTAGGCACGCGTTTCGGGTATCGTCGTGGCAGCACACTCGTAAAAACCCATGGGATAAGCGGCATCACCGGGATGCCAGTAGAACTTGAACAACCCGCCGGTGCGGCTGGTCTGCGTGCCGTCGTCGCCGGCTATGAGATAGTTGGTCGCCGGTGTAGGCACGGCGTCGGGTACGTAGGGCATGTAGAGAGCCGAGAAGCCGTCGTTGTTGCCGTTGCAGAGGAAGCCTCCGGCAGCGGTACCGACACCTTCGTACAGATCGGCCGCAGCTGCCCCGAAGCCTTGCACGGTACTGTGGGGCGTGTTGGCGAGAGGTGTCAGGGTGAGTACGCCCTCTTTCCGGTTGGGTGTGTTGGCGTAAGCACTGGCATAGTAGGTTTTGAAGGGCGACATGTAATCGGTGCGGTCGCTCACAGTGAGCGAGGGCAGCGAGGGGGTGAAGCCGAGATCGTTAGGTCCCAATACGTTGGAAGCCAGGCATTCGCCGGGCAACATGGCTTGGTGGAAGTCGTACTGGTTCGTGTAGGTGATACCGCCGTAGACAAATGCGCCGTCGGCCGGGGCGATACTGCCGGAAGCGTACTTGCTGGTGTCGGTGTGTTTCTCGTACTTCACGGGGGCGTAGATCATAGTGTGGTTCAGCGGCAGATTCCATTTGGTAGCATAGAGTGCAGCCTTTCCACGAGGTGCGATGAATCGTCCGCCCTTGATATGTTCAAAGAACGTAGCGGGAATGTCATGCACGGTAGACTGGTCGTCGATGGTGATTACGGTCGGATAGGCGTTCAGCGTCATGGCGCTGTTCGCATCTGCTTTCAGGTCGCCACGGAGGGTGAGGGAGGTAACAGGGGATGCAGCGAACATGCGTGAGTTGACAACTTCCTCGAGGCTGTGGATGTCGACTGTGGTACAATTGGTCGTCATCTCTTCTAAGAAGTTAGTATTTTCCAGCTTTTTGAGCTTTGGTGCACTGAAAGACTCCAATTCAGAGAGCTGGACACCTATAAACCTATCTTCAATGTAAGTAATATCGGGTAGCGATATGTGCTTGAGGATATAAGGACCTGAGGGGGTGGTAGCGAAATTGTAGTAACCGTCAATTATCTTTGTAAGTCCTGTTACCGTGAGATCTGTTGCATTATTACCATAGAAACAGTCAGTGTTCACCATTTCGCAGCCATCGGCCAAGGCTAAATTGCTTACAGCTAATTGGGTAATAATTGCAATACCTTCTATATGATGAAGTTTAGGTACGTTCAGTGTATGTAAGTTAGGTATTTCAGTAAGAAGTGAGTAGCCTTTGATAGAGATAAGTTCCGGCAAATTGAGTGTTTGTAGGCTTCCCCATTTCATAAAAGAGTAGTGGCCTCCCATCGTTTGTAATTTGGGGAGATTCAGTGTCGTAAGTGCAGGAAGGTTATACATGACTGATTCGCTGCGATCAGATACTTCTGTAAGTTCAGGCAAAGATAAAGAGGTAAGCAATGGTAAGGATGCACAGAATTCATAGGTATCCAACTTTTTCAGTTTGGGTAGAGAGATTGACGAAAGTTTGGTGCATCCTCTGAATAAAGCATCGCAGCCTTCAACTGTTTCCAATTCCGGGAGACTCACCGAAGTAATGACATCGCTCCCCGCTCCATCTGTAGTTCCTCCCAAAATACCGCAACGTTTCAACGATACAAGATGTGGGAAATCAAAAGAAGCACAATGTTTCCAACTTATACATATAGAAGCACTAGTAGGTGTTCCTATTCCAACATTATCACATTCTATACTTTTAATCGATTTACCTGTCATGGATGTTGGAGCATTCTGTATTGGAACCAATCCTGTATAAGGAAAATGTATGGCAGTTACATTATAGGTATTTCCACCATAGACTACTGTTTCGGGAAAGACAATATCGCCTGAAGCAGTACATCCAACTATGGTGGCCTCGCTGCCCGAGAAAGTATAAGTGAAATCACCTATTACGGTCTGTGCACTTATGCGAACTGTTGCTGACAGCAGAAGCAGGAATAAATAGAATCTTTGTTTCATATCTCTAATTTTGTTTAATTAATAATTGATGATGCTAAAGAAAGGAATTATAAACGATTGGACAATCGCTTTTAGAAGAAAAATATTTGGCCTTATTTTGAGTTAAGAGATGAGACCAACTGGCACACAAACAACAACAAAGGAACTTTTGGAAAGTCCTTTGTTTACTGGGGTTACACGCCGCTTCGCGCGCGCGTAGGATGGAGTGT
>CAUVFB010000030.1:0-11605 GCA_963551095.1 uncultured Prevotella sp.
CAGAGAACAGAAGACCTCGTAGGCCCTTACGTGCTCCACGACTTCTTCCTGTACTACTGTCTGCGCCATGGGTTCCGTCCCCGGAAGATCTACTTCATGGCCGAGTGTGCCTTTAAGGGACAGTACAGTGCCGAAACCATCAAGCATTGGCTGCGCAACTTCTACAGACGTTTCTTCGCCCAGCAGTTCAAGCGTTCCTGCCTGCCCGACGGGCCCAAGGTGGGCAGCGTCAGTCTGTCGCCACGTGGCGACTGGCGTATGGCCTCGGATGCCGTGGCGACCGACTGGATAGAAGAGGTGGAGTCGCTATAGATGGGTCGCCTCTTCCTACTGTTACTCCTCTCGGTGATGAGCGCGACCAGCCGCGCACAGACCGACCGCTACGCGCCGGTGTCGGTGGCCGAACTCCTCCAGTATCAGCGACGCAAAGGCGCGTCCACGACCGTCCGTCCCCCGTTTGCCAAGTATGGAGCCGACCGCATCCGCGCCGCAAGCGTGCTGGCCGACGACGACCCACGGCAGCTGTGGGGGCGCAGTGTCGGTAGGAACGAGGAATACCTGCCCGTCCGTCAGCCCCTTTACCGACTGTTCCGGAAGACGGCCGACGACGCTGTGGCATTCATCGACACCACGGGTGGCAGCCTGCAGATGGTCTTTTGGGACAAGCGTTACTACCTGCGCCTCACCCGCGGCCTCCGTCAACTAGGCTTCGTCGAGCTGCCCAACGGTCGGTCGAACGTGCTACCCTTCCGCCGTCGCGACACCACCTTACGGGTAGACATCACCGTATGGAACGATATGTATGTCATGGAAATCACCGTCGCTCCGCCCTCCGGCCAACCGTAATCGTTTTCTCCCACCAACAGTAATTATTTCCTCCAAGCAACGTTGGTGGATCCCTCCCACCAACGGTAATTATTTCCTCCCACCAACGGTAGTGGACCCCTCCCACCAACGGTAATTATTTCCTCCAAGCAACGGTAGTGGCTCCATCCCACTAACGGTAATTATTTCCTCCTACCAACGTTGGTGGACCCATCCAATGTAGGGACGCACGGCTCGTGCGTCCTCCGCAAGCAACGTCGCCCCCCCACGGCCGTGCAACGTTCCCAGTTCCCCATAACCAATGCCGTCCCCCACGGCATGCAAGGATTGTTCTCCACATGTACATGGGTGTTGGAGGACGCACGAGCCGTGCGTCCCTACTGTTGGCTGTGGTTTCCGCTTGTGGTGGCCGTGAATGATGGGTGGAAATGGCGCGGGGGTTTCTGCTTGCGGTGGCCGTGGGGGATGGAGGAATGAAGTTGTGAGTATTCCCGGTTGTTTACGCGTCGACGGGAACGACGGTGTTCTGCATGACGTACCAAAGGCAGCCCGTTACGTGCGGGTGCCCCATACGGCGAAGGAGCGACACGTAGCGCGCTACCTGATGGCGGTACTCATCGCGCGGGCTGCCGAACTTGAAGTCGACTACTATCGTCTGCCGGCCATCCGTCATCACCCGGTCGGGGCGGTGCTCGGTGGTTGTGTCTGTCGACGCGTCGTACTCGAGAACGGTGCACTCGTTGAAGAGCTGCCAACGCGACGAGAACCAGTCGCGCACCTCTGCCGACCGGAAGGCCTCCCGGATGCGGTCGGTCAGCTCGGCTACTGACAGTCCGTCGCCGCCGAGGATGCCCGCCTGTTCCAGTTCGCGCAGACGCGGCCGGATGTCGGCTTCGGTACGGATGGTGGCGAAGAGCTGGTGGAGTACGTTTCCCACCTTTATATATATAGCCCGCCGGTCGGGGGTACCGTCGTCTTCGCCGCGGACGAACGCGCGGCTCCGGTTGCTCTGTCGGAAGCAGGCGGCGTTGGCGAAGGTCTGTAGGCGGATGGGCAGGGTGGCGATGGGTGCGGTGAAGGGGTTGCCGTCGGTGGCGGTGTCGGTGTGCGCGTCGGGTGCCGGGACGAGGGAGCCGTACTCGAAGCTCAGGGGTTGGCCGGGGTCGTCGGCGTTGGTGAGCGTACTGCCGGGCAGTTGCTGACTGACGTTTCCGAGCACGAGCTCCAGTAACTGCGACCGGTTGGTGGTCGTTTCGTTGGGCTGCCGCTTCTTGAGGGTGGTCGCCGACATGCGTCTGCCGGTGATGATGAGGTTGCGCGCGGCACGGGTGAAGGCGACATAGAGTAGGTTCATGTTGTCGACGACGTTGTGGAAGTGTTCTTCCTGATAGTCGGGTTCGTAGACGGTGTGCCGCAGGGTGGTGCGGTTGTAGTCGATGGGCAGGACGGGCAGGGTACTGAAGGGTGGCTCCTTTCCCTGCGTCTCACACCAGATGGTGGTCGGCTTGTCGAGTTCCCAGTCGCAGAACGGTAGGAGGACGGTGTCATACTCGAGTCCCTTGCTCTTGTGGATGGTAATGAGTCGGATGCCTTCTATCTCGTCGCTCTGGATGGTTGTCGACGATAGGGTGTCGGCCCACTGACGCGTGAAGTCGTCGATGTCCGACGGTTGGTCGCGGAGGTAGTCGGCGAGTAGGTCGTGGAAGGCGCACACGTAGGCGCTCTGCCCTTCGATACGGTCGAGTCGGAAGAGGGCGAAGAGTCGGTCGACGAGGTCGGTTACGGGCATCTGCAACAGCTGTTCGCCGTGGCCGACGTACTCGGGTGGCAGGTAGGTGTTGAGGTGGTGCTGCTGTGCCCGGTCGCGCCGGATGCGGCGTTCGTCGGGGGGGCAGTCGTCGGGCAGGTCGGGGAGGGGGGCGACGAGCAGCTCGCTCTCCGTGAGGGGCGTGTGGAGCACTTGCTGCTGATAGTTGAGTACGAGGCGACCCCGCACACAGTTGTCGTCGGGATGGACGAGTAGGTGGAGGGCGTCGACGAGCACACCTACTGCCAGCGAGGCATCGAGACGAAAGGCTTCATCCGACACTAACCTTACGCGCCCTTTCATGCGTGTGGCGAAGGCGTTGGCTATATCGGGGATGACCGTTTTGGAACGGACGAGGATGGCGATGTCCTGCTGTCGGTAACCGCTGTCGAGCAGCGTGCCGACGGTCGATACCAGATGGTCGAGTACGGTGGCCCGGTAGTCTTGGTTGGGCAGGAGGTCGACGCGCACGTAGCCTTGCTGACCGACTTTATGGGGCGTCTGTACTGCATCGGCATAGACCTCGGCGAGTTGCGCGTGGCGGGGATTGCCGTCGGCCTGCAGCTCGGCGGCGGCACTGGCGGTGGCTTCCCGGAAGAAGGCATTGTTGAAGCGGACGATATGCTGCGCTGACCGGTAGTTGTGGGTGAGAGTCTGTATGCGGAGCCGGTCGGGCGTGAAGTCGCGGGCGATGTTGCTCAGGAGTTGCCAGTCGCCCTGCCGCCACCTGTAGATGCTCTGCTTTACATCCCCCACGATGAGGCAACGCGCGCCTGCCTGGGCGAGGCAGTTGTCGAGTAGGACGCGGAAGTTCTGCCACTGTAGGGTGCTGGTGTCTTGGAACTCGTCGATCATCACATGCGTCAGTCGTGCGCCTATCTTCTCGTAGATGAAGGGTGTATCCGAGCCGTGCATGAGTTCGCGGAGCAAGGCCTGGGTGTTGGTGAGGAGGAAGCGGTTGGCGTTGCGGTTCATTGCGTCTACGGTCTGTCCGATGGTCTCTAAGAGTCGTAGCTGGGAGAGATGGGCGAGTGTGAGGACGGCCGACTGATAGGTGTGCCACGTGCGGAGGCGCAGGTCGTCGAGCTGCCGAAGCCTTGCCTGCAGCGATTCTCGGGCGAGGGTTTCGATGATAGTCTTCTCTGCCCGGGGGCATTTGGCGGCGGTCCATTTCGTCGGGTCTTCGCAGCAGATGGCGACGTAGCTCTTCGGTGGGTCGGGGGTGGGGGTTCCGGTTGCCTGTGCGGAAATCCAGCTGTAGAGGTGGGCGCGGAAGTAGCGTGGGTCGTCGACTCCGGCATCGCGTAGGGTGGTGATGAGGTCGTCGGCTGCCTGGTTGAGTTGCTTGCGGGCGGTGTCGCGCAGGTGTCGCAGTTGGTGGCTGTAACGGGGTAGAAATGCTTGGTCGGCGAAGTGTCGCGCGAGTTCGCGCCGGTGCTGCCTGTAGATGTCGCGGAAGATGTTCTGTCCGAAGTCCTTGAGCTTTCCTATGACGTTCCATCCGAGGTCGTCGTCGATGCTTCGGTCGATGTAGGCGCGTATCCATGCGAGGACTTCCTGTCCGGGTTCGAGACTGTCGACGAGTTCGTCGACGGCGTTACTCTCGGTCTGTCGGTCGTTGAGGTCGACGTGGAGGTTGGCCGTCAGGTTCAGTTCGTGGGCGAGGTTACGGAGTACTTGCTGGAAGAAGGCGTCGATGGTCAGTATGCGGAACTCGCTGTACTTATGTACGAGTAGGGTCAACGCTGACCGGGCGTTGGAGCGCACGGTGGGTTCCGCCAGTCCGGTGCGTGCGATGACCTGCCGGAGGTAGCCGTCGGAGTCGGGCAGTCTGTGGGCGATGCCGTAGAGCTGAGACAGTATGCGGGTCTTCATCTCTTGGGTGGCCTTGTTGGTGAAGGTTACTGCGAGTATGTGCCGGTAGTCGTCGGGCGTGAGTACGAGGAGGGATATGTAGTCGACGGCGAGGGTGAAGGTCTTGCCGGCTCCGGCGGAGGCTCGGTATACGGTCAGTGGCTTGTGCATGGTGGGTTGTTTGTGGGATCGACGGTTGGCAGGGGTTGCTGCCAACGGTCTGTTGTTTGTGTAAGGGTCGGGTGGGAGCGTTTCATGGGCTGTGGTGGGTGGGTTGTGGATGGGTCGGGTGGGGTGGTTGGCTTGCCGGCGGTCGGTGGCCGGCGGTACAAGCGGTGGGTTTCAGCGGAGGTCGACGAGCTCGGCGTGGGGGTACTCTCTGTGTGGGAAGGTGAAGAAACTGTCGGGCAGGTCGCGCAGGCGGAAGTTGCTGAGGGTGATCTTTATCCACCGTTTCCCCTGGAGGAGCCTGACGGTGCGGGGGAGGTAGTTGCGACCGATGACGAGGTCGATCTGTTGGATGTTGCGTGTCCGGCTTGTCGACTGTAGGTGGACGTGGTAGGTGGCGTTGACGGTCTTCATCGACAGACGGTAGCCGCTGCGGTACATCGACAGGAAGCTGTAGGGATTCATCGAGGCGCGCTGTGTCTCGGTAGGGCAGGAGAGGTTGACCTCGTTGGTGGCGCTCATGTAGGTCCATTGGTTACGGCCGTCGTACCATACTTTCACCCGTGGGGTGGCGACCGTGAAGCGGCGTCCCTTGATGGTAATACGTCCCGATGTGCGGCCGAATGATCCACCCTCGACGGCGAAGTTGGCCGACGCGCCGCCCTTGTTGCCGACGGTGGCGGCGGTCTTGTCGAGGATGCGCCGTGCCTGTTCGGCGTTCTGTGCGTGCATGTTGCCTGACGACAGGAGCGTTACGGCGATGAGGAGTAGTCGGATAGCTTTTGTTTTCATATATTCTTGCTTTTTGTGATGGGTTGCTGTGAGTTGTTTTTGTAACCGACGCGTGGGGTACGTTGATAGGTAACGCGTCGGTTGTTTCGGTACCCTACGCGTCGGTTACGTTGATAGGTAACGCGTCGGTTATTTTTGTGTCTTGCGCGTGGGTTGGCTCCGGCGTCTGCGCGTGGGTTGTGCGTGGGGTGGCGGGTAGGGTAGAGGAGGGGTCTGCGGCCGGGAGGTGGCGGGGGTGAAGGTCGGCCGTCGCAGTGGGTTGCAGTGGGGGTCAGGCTCGGTGCAGGGTGGATAGCAGCCGGTCCAGACTGTTTTCGTCGGCGATGAGTACCTCGCGGGGTTTCGATCCTTGTGCCACGCCGACGATGCCGGCTTTCTCCATTTGGTCCATGAGCCTACCGGCGCGGTTGTATCCGATTGAGAAACGGCGCTGTATCATGCTTGTCGACCCTTGCTGACTGACGACGATGGCGCGTGCCGTGTCGGCAAAGAGGGGGTCTAAGTGCTGGGTGTCGAGCCCGCCTCCGGTCGTTTCGCTGTCATCGGTCAGGGGTTCCGGTATCTCAAGGGGGACGATGGGTCCGGGTTGCGCGGCAATGAAGGCGGCAATGTTCTCGACCTCGGGGGTGTCGACGAACGCGCACTGGACGCGGGTGGGCTCGCCTCCGTTGAGGAAGAGCATGTCGCCACGTCCGACGAGCTGCTGCGCGCCGGGTCGGTCGAGAATCGTCCGTGAGTCGATCATCGCACCTACCCTGAAGGCGATCCGTCCCGGGAAGTTGGCTTTGATGTTACCCGTTATGATGGTTGTCGTCGGACGTTGCGTTGCAATGACCATGTGGATGCCTATGGCCCGTGCCAGTTGGGCAATACGGGTGATGGGCATCTCTATCTCCTTGCCTGCGGTGAGGATGAGGTCTCCGAACTCGTCGATGATCACTACTATGTACGGCATGTACTCATGCCCCAGCTCGGGGTTGAGGCGATGGTTGAGGAACTTCTCGTTGTACTCCTTGATGTTGCGCGCACCTGCCGCTTTGAGCCGGTCGTAGCGTTCGTCCATCAGCACACAGAGGCCCTTGAGGGTCTTGACGACTTTCTGCACGTCGGTGATGATCGGCTCTTCCGCGTTCTCGTCGACGGCGGCCATGAAGGGCTTCGCGATGGGGGCATATACACTGAACTCCACCTTCTTAGGGTCGACGAGGACAATCTTCAACTCGTTGGGGTGCTTCTTGTATAACAGTGAGGTGATGATGGCATTCAGGCCTACCGACTTGCCCTGACCCGTCGCACCGGCCACGAGCATGTGAGGGATCTTGGCCAGGTCGACCATGAATACTTCGTTGGTGATGGTCTTGCCCAGGGCGATGGGAAGCTCCATCTTGGAGTCCTGGAACTTGCGCGAGTTGAGGATGGAGAACATCGACACGATAGACGGCCTCGCATTGGGCACCTCTATGCCGATGGTTCCCTTGCCCGGCATCGGCGCAATGATACGGATACCAATGGCGGCAAGGCTCAGGGCAATGTCGTCTTCAAGGTTCTTGATCTTCGAGATGCGCACGCCCTGTGCGGGGGTGATCTCGTAGAGCGTAATGGTCGGGCCTACCGTAGCACGGATGCTGCGTATCTGTACGCCGAAGTCGCTCAGCACCTTAATGATACGGTTCTTGTTGGCCTCCAGTTCGTCTTTGTCGACATAGTTGGTCAGTCGGTCCGTGTCGTATTCCTTAAGCAGACTGAGTGTTGGGAACTTCCAGCCAGTGAACGGTTCGCGTGGGTTGATGGGCATGGAAAGGTCTACTTCGCCCTCGACAGTCTTGCCTTGGGCTTCTTCGGTCTTCGCCGTCTCGGTTATGTCGAAGCCGGGCTCCGCATTCTTCGGGGTGTGTGCTCTCTCTTGATCGGAAGTGGGAGCAGATGAAACAGCGAGGTTGTCGTCTCCAAATTCCACTACGTTCGGCTGCGGGTCGTTCATTGGGTCGCGCAGTGTCTCCGCCGGCTCAATGTAGTCGTCGATGGTCTGCTCCTGTTCGGTGCCTTCGCCATGGCGGTGTACGATGGTGAACTTCACCTTATCCCGGATATATCCGACAGGGTTGAGTATCTTGCGGATGACAGTTATCGTCTCGGACGTGATGTAGGTAAGGAATGAAACCATGACAACCAACAGTATGGCAACGAGTCCCGGTGTGCCCACCATATTCTCCATGTACTGTACACAAAAGGCACCATGGTCGCCTCCGGCATTGAATATCTGCTCACCCATCAGTGGAGTGATGAACTTTGCGAATGTTACCGACGACCATACCATGGCAAGTGCCGTACCGAAGAACCACTTCCATAGGTTCAGCGTCTTGTAGGCACCCATCATTCTGATGCCGCACAACACAATAAAGAAAGGAATAAAGAATGCCGGAATACCAAAGCATCTTGCTATGAAGAAGTAGGAGATAATGGCTCCTATCGAACTGCACGTGTTTTGGAACTGTCGCCCACTGTTCTCGACTTCACCGGGGCGTAATGACATGACAAGACTCTGATCTGCCTGCCCTGTCGAGAAATAGCTGACGAAAGCGATAGTAATAAACAATGCCGCACAGAGTAGGATGAGACCGAAAATAAAGTTTGTTTTATCGTTGAATATATTGTTGATGCCGAGCACGTCGCTAAAAGTCTTCGACTTACGCTCTGGTTTCTTCTTTGTCATCTTACCTTAAATATTTAGTGCAAAAGTAACAATTCTCACCCATATACGGATACACTTCCAGAACTTTTTTCTACTTTTGTAATCCGAAAAGGATGATAATGAGCACAGTTCTATATAATAAGATTGACAAACACTGTATAGCCGGGTTGCCGAGAGCGACTTTCCCAGGCAGAATAGTCGTTGTCCTCAATGAGGCTCAGGCAGAGAAAGCCGTCAGTTATCTATTGTCGCGAGACATTCTTGGTGTTGATACCGAAACCCGACCGATGTTTCGTAAAGGGCAACATCATAAGGTAGCGTTGCTTCAGGTGAGCGATTACGACATCTGCTTCTTGTTCCGTTTGAATATCATAGGTATGCCTCCGTGTATCGTCCGCCTGTTGGAGGATACACGTGTAATCAAAGTCGGACTGTCATTGTCGGACGATATGATAATGCTTCATCAGCGCAAAGCGTTTCAAAAGGGTCGTTTTATTGACTTACAGGATATAGTCAATGACTTTGGTATTGAAGACCTCAGCCTTCAAAAGCTCTATGCCAATGTCTTTCATGAGCGTATTGTGAAGCGACAACAGCTATCAAACTGGGAGAATCCCATTCTTGACGAAAAACAGAAGATGTATGCAGCTACAGACGCGTGGACCTGTATACGCCTCTACGAACGTTTGCAGGAACTGAAATCTACCGGTGATTACAAGTTGATAACAGTTCCCGAAGAGGGAAAAACGGAAGAGACTGCGTAACAAGCTTTTGCTATCACTTCGTAGACTTTGCAACATTCTCCTTTATATGGCAATAACCTCCTTGATGCTTCTTTTTAACTCCCTCAACAAAAAAAATGTACAAACAAATATACTTAAAGAAAGGTAAGGAAAGTAGCCTGTTACGTTTTCATCCTTGGATATTCTCTGGTGCAATAGACAGAATAGATGAGGATATTGACGAGGGTGAGATAGTACGTATCTTGACCCCAAAAGGCGATTTCATCGCTATTGGGCATTTTCAGATTGGTTCGATAGCTGTGCGTGTACTATCGTTTCGCGACACTAATATCAATAGAGACTTTTGGATTAGCCGGTTGTCGGCTGCATGGGAAGTACGCAAGGCTTTGAATATTATTCGTATAGATGACACCTGTGGATATGCCAATACAACTTATCGTTTGGTTCACGGTGAAGGCGACAACCTACCGGGACTGATTATTGACATGTACGACAAGACTTGCGTGATGCAGGCGCATTCTGTAGGAATGCATATTTGTCGCAATGAAATAGCCGAGGCACTGAAGATAGTGTTAGGCAATAACGTAGCAAATATCTATTACAAAAGCGAGACAACGTTGCCTTTCAAGGCCGAACTCGGACAAGAGAATGCCTTTCTCTATGGTGATACCGATAACAATGTGGCTGTAGAGAATGGTCTTCGTTTTCATATTGACTGGCTTGGTGGTCAAAAAACAGGTTTCTTTATCGATCAACGCGAGAACCGCAGCTTGTTGGAACACTATGCTAAAGGTCGGAGTCTGCTGAATATGTTCTGCTATACAGGCGGTTTCTCTGTCTATGCTATGCGTGGTGGGGCCAAGATGGTGCATTCTGTGGACAGTTCTGCTAAGGCGATAGATCTGACCAATGAGAATATAGCACTTAATTTCCCCGGCGATTCGCGGCATACAGCTTATTGCGAGGATGCTTTCAAGTACCTTGATAACCACGACGGCAAGTACGACCTTATCGTTCTTGATCCACCGGCATTCGCCAAACACCGTGATGCACTGAAAAATGGGCTTCGTGGCTATACACGTCTGAATGCAAAGGGTTTTGAACGTATCAAACACGGTGGCATTCTCTTTACTTTCAGCTGTTCACAAATCGTAACCAAGGATCAATTCCGTCAGGCTGTCTTCACGGCTGCGGCTCAGGCGAGGAGGAAAGTGCGTATTCTACATCAGCTTCACCAGCCTGCCGACCATCCTATCAATATCTATCATCCCGAGGGAGAATACCTGAAAGGTCTTGTGCTTTATGTTGAATAAAGTAAAAGATTATATTTCACAGCATGAATTGCTCAATAAGAGCAAACTATATATTGTTGCTCTCTCCGGAGGGGCTGACAGTGTCAGCCTCTTACTGATTCTAAAGGCATTGAACTATCGTGTGGAGGCGGCTCATTGCAACTTCCGTTTGCGTGGTGAGGAGAGTATGCGAGATGAGAATTTCTGCATCAATCTGTGTAAAGAGAAAGATATACCTCTTCATCTCATCCACTTTGATACCAGAGAATACGCCTCTTTGCATAAAATAAGCATTGAAATGGCAGCGCGGGAATTGCGTTATCGTTATTTCGAGGAGCTGTGTAAGGATATTGGAGCTGAATCCATTTGTGTGGCACACCATCAAGATGATTCCATTGAGACAATATTACTGAATATGATTCGTGGTACAGGACTGAAGGGACTGACGGGTATCAAACCCCATAATGGTCGTATTCTCCGCCCTCTGCTTTGTTGTTCGCGCGATGAAATCATTGATTACCTGTCTTCTCAGAAGCAGGATTATGTTACGGATAGCAGTAATCTTGTCGACAATGTTATGCGCAATAAGATACGTCTCGATATTCTTCCGATGTTGGAAACGATGAATCCATCCGTGCGTATATCGCTGATGCGTATGGCAGAGCGATTGGTGGAAGCCGATAAAATCGTTGATTCTGTGTTCGAGGAGACTTCTAACTTGCTTACTACAGTAAAGGGAAAGTTTGTTCAATGGGAAATCGACAAGATAAAATCGTTTGTTTCTCCCCAATATCTACTCTTTTATCTGCTTTCCCCATACGGATTTAATTCTGTGCAAGTAGCAGAAATAGCCCATTCTATTGACTATCCACAATCTGGCAAGTTATGGCAGTCAGCTACACACGAATTGTTCATTCATCGTAGCCACCTTTTGCTTGTTCCTATCATGCAGCAAATAGATAAGGTGATGAAACTTCCGGAGATGGGGAAATACATTTATTCTGACGAATTGACGTTGAAAGTTGAATTGTTCGATTACACCGACGCTTTCGTCATCCCTCGCAGTAAGCATGTAGCCATATTTGATAAGAGCAAAGTTTCCTTTCCCCTTATATTAAGAAAGGCTCAACCAGGCGACCGCTTTGTTCCTTTTGGCATGCATGGGGCTAAGTTGGTGAGTGATTTCCTTACTGATTTGAAAGTTAACACAGTGGAAAAACGCTCGCAAACCGTTCTTACTGACAGTCACGGCGACATACTGTGGTTGGTGGGACGGCGTTCTGCCCATCCATATCGTGTAACGCAAGATACTGTTGAAGTCTTGCAGCTGTCCATCTGTTAGATGTTTGACCGCCTTTACAGGGGGCAGACTGTTCTTTATAGATTTGTCCCAAAAAGCAAAACACATAGAACACATTTTCATCTGTGCAAC
>CAUVFB010000031.1:0-11515 GCA_963551095.1 uncultured Prevotella sp.
AATAAAGTAAGGATAAACTATAATGGGAAAAATCATTTCAGTGGCCAACCAAAAAGGCGGGGTAGGAAAGACTACCACTACCATTAATCTTGCAGCCTCGCTGGCAACGCTGGAGAAGACTGTGCTCGTCGTTGATGCCGACCCACAGGCCAATGCTTCAAGTGGGCTGGGGGTCGACATCAAAGATGTAGAATTCTCGCTCTATGAATGTATCATCGACCATATAGACGTGCATGAGGCCATCTATACGACTGACATTGACGGACTCGATATCGTACCGAGCCATATCGACCTTGTCGGCGCAGAGATTGAAATGCTCAGTCTCAAGGGACGCGAAAACATCATAAGGAATATGCTTGAGCCAATTTGCGACGAATACGATTATATTCTCATTGACTGTAGCCCCTCGCTCGGACTGATTACTGTAAATGCTCTGACGGCTTCCGAGTCGGTCATCATTCCTGTACAGTGCGAATATTTTGCTCTCGAAGGTATCAGCAAGCTGCTCAATACCATCAAGATTATCAAGAGTAAACTCAATCCCATGTTAGAGATTGAAGGCTTTCTGTTGACAATGTATGATAGTCGTCTGCGTTTAGCACGTCAGATTTACGACGAAGTAAAGCGACATTTCCAGGAACTGGTATTCCAGACTGTCATTCAACGCAACGTGAAACTCTCAGAAAGCCCCAGCCACGGATTGCCCGTTATCCTGTACGATGCCGACTCAATGGGCGCGAAAAATCATTTGGCCTTGGCAAAAGAAATCATAGAGAAGAATAAATAAAGATCTTAGGTCGAATCCTAAAGACTTCTTTAACTATCTATTCAAATGGCAGTACGCAAAAAGTTTAATAGCAATACAAAGACCAACGTCCTCGGAAGAGGACTTGACGCACTCATTTCGACCAAATCGGTCAGCACACAAGGAAGTTCAACCATCAACGAAGTAGCTATCGACCAAATTGAGGCTAACCCCAACCAGCCCCGGCGAGAGTTCGACCCGGTAGCATTAGAGGAACTTGCCAACAGCATCCGCGAGTTAGGACTTGTCCAACCCATCACCCTTCGGCAGACAGACGAGCGTAAATTCCAAATCATTGCAGGCGAACGACGCTGGCGCGCTTGCCAACTGGCAGGGCTGACAACCATTCCTGCATACATACGCACTATCAGGGACGAGAACGTCATGGAACTTGCACTCGTCGAAAACATACAGCGTGAGGATCTGAATGCAATAGAAATAGCCCTCGCCTACGAACATTTGCTGGAAAAAAGCGGCATGACCCAAGAACGAGTGGCAGAGCGGGTAGGCAAGAGCCGGGCTGCCGTTACCAATTATCTGCGCCTTCTGAAACTCCCGGCTTTGGTTCAGATGGCATTACAGAAGAAAGAAGTTGATATGGGGCATGCCCGTGCGCTGCTCTCATTAAATAGTCCTTCGCTCCAACTGAAAATTTTCCGCGAGATACAAAAAAATGGTTACAGTGTGCGCAAAGTGGAGGATCTCTGTCAGCAACTCAACAACGGTGAGGATATACAGACTGCCAAGAAGAAGATTGCAGCACGTGCGAAGCTTCCAGAAGAATTTAAGATTCTCAAGAAACGCCTCTCTTCTTTCTTCGATGTGAAAGTTCAGATGACCTGTAACGCCAAAGGCAAGGGGCGCATCAGCATTCCCTTTGCTTCAGAAGAGGAATTGGTACACATCATGGAAGTGATGGACAAGATGAAATAACTGTAAGAACTATCCTAATTCACCGCATCTTGAATAAGCTATTACAAAGGTCTCTCAGAATCGTATTCTTATCGTTGCTGATGGCAAGTGGCGTTACGAGTATGCAGGCACAAGTCAATAACGATGTTCCTACTGTTATTTACCCCAATGATTCCGCGGTTGTCAACAAGATAGAAGAGCCTCATCAAGAAACAACGGACAGTCTGTCTACAAGTTCTGACGATTCAAAGCTATCCGACTTATTAAGTAGTTGGAAAACCAAACCGAACGTTCAGAAGCATCATCGCAATTGGAACACATGGCGACCCTGCTCCAAGAAAGCACTGTGGTTATCGTTTATACCCGGTGTCGGACAGATCTACAACCGTAAATACTGGAAGCTGCCCATCTTTTACGGAGGTTTTGTAGGCAGTATCTATGCGTGGTCATGGAACAACCAAATGTATCACGATTATTCACGGGCATATGCTGACATCACCGACGACGACCCAACAACACAGAGCTACAATCATTTCTTGCATTTAGGAGTAACGATCGACGACAGCAACAAAGTCCTCTATCAAGAGGTTTTCAAGAAGCGCAAGGATCGATACCGCCGCTGGCGCGACCTGAGTATCTTTGCCACTGTAGCCGTCTACGCCCTTTCTATCGTTGATGCTTACGTAGACGCATCATTATCAGAGTTTGATATTTCCGACAATCTTTCTTTGAGGATTGCTCCCACTTTCATCCCCGATCCGTCATCGGGCAACCCTTGTAGCCCATTCGTCTCTTCTACACTCGGAATCAGGTGCAGTCTTACATTCTAAACTTACATTCTATGGACAAGGACACAGATAAGGTCGACTCGAGAATAGCAACTGAAAACAAGATGATAGACGATGCTTTCCAGCATCTTCTCGACACGTACCTCGCATCACGCCACCGAAAAAAGGTGGACATCATTACTAAGGCTTTCAACTTTGCACGCCAGGCACATAAGGGAGTACGCCGCCTTTCGGGCGAGCCCTACATTATGCATCCGATTGCTGTAGCCCAAATAGCCTGTGGGGAAATAGGTCTCGGTTCGACGAGTATATCTGCCGCGCTGTTGCACGATGTGGTTGAAGACACTGATTACACGGTGGAGGACATCTCAAACATCTTCGGCCCGAAGATAGCACTCATCGTTGACGGATTGACAAAGATTTCCGGAGGCATCTTCGGTGAGCAGGCTTCAGCGCAGGCGGAGAACTTCAAGAAACTGTTGCTGACCATGAGCGACGACATCCGTGTCATCCTCATCAAGATTTGTGACCGTCTTCACAATATGCGCACTCTACAGTCGCAACCTGCCAACAAGCAGTACAAGATAGCCGGCGAAACCTTGTATATCTATGCCCCCCTTGCCAACCGCTTAGGACTGAACAAGATTAAGACCGAATTGGAAGATCTCAGTTTCCGATACGAACACCCCGAAGTCTATAAGTCTATCGAAAACAAACTCGCCCTGACCAAGACACAGCGCGAAACGCTTTTCGAAAGCTTCACTGCACCTATCCGCGAGGCACTTGACAAGCTCGGACTGAAATATGAAATAAAGGCACGCATCAAGAGTCCCTACTCCATTTGGAACAAGATGCAGAACAAACACGTTGCTTTCGAGGAAATTTACGATATTCTTGCCGTCCGGATCATCTTCACACCGAAGCAGCGTGAGGATGAGGTGAACGAATGTTTTCAGATTTATGTGGCTATCAATAGACTCTACAGGAGCCATCCCGACCGTCTGCGCGACTGGGTCAACCACCCAAAAGCCAACGGCTACCAGGCATTGCACGTTACTTTGATGTCGAAACAAGGGCGTTGGATAGAGGTGCAGATTCGTTCGCAGCGCATGAATGAAGTGGCTGAACAGGGCTTTGCCGCCCATTGGAAGTATAAGGAGGGAGGAGAAATCACCGAGGATGAAGGCGAACTGAACGAATGGCTACATACTATCAAGGAGATTCTCGACGACCCGCAGCCCGATGCCATGGACTTTCTTGATGCCATTAAGCTCAATCTCTTTGCTTCAGAGATATTCGTCTTTACCCCAAAAGGCGAAATCAAGACACTCCCGGCAGGCTGTACCGCTCTCGACTTTGCCTTTCAGATACATACTTTCTTAGGCACTCACTGCATCGGAGCTAAGGTAAACCACAAGCTGGTACCGCTCAGCCATCGCCTGCAAAGCGGTGATCAGGTGGAGATACTTACTTCCAAAGCACAGAAAGTAGACGCCTCATGGCTGAATATCGTCTCTACGGCGAAGGCGAAAGCGAAGATTCAGGCGATGTTGCGCCGTGAAGCGCGCGAGAAGCAAAAGATGGGCGAGGAAATACTGTCGGAATGGCTGGAGAAGCACGACTTTGGAATGACCACATCTGTACTTGACAAGCTCTGCGAACTGCACAAGATGACGCACCATCCCACGCTTTTCGTTGCCATAGGCGATAAGACGATTATCTTGGGCGATGCCGATCTGGACATGCTGCAGGGCAAATCCAACCAACTGAAAGCCTTGCGCAGAAACGGATGGAGAAGATACGTGCCTTTCCTGAAACGGTCGGAGAAGAAAGATGCCGATTCAGTTACCGGCTCACCCGCCCATGAAGATACCAACGACACCAAAGGACTGATCACCGTTGGGGCAGACTTCAATAAGAAGAAGCCCATCTACATCAGCGAAGCCAACATTGGCCGCTACATCTTCCCTTCGTGCTGCCACCCGATTCCGGGCGACGATGCGCTGGGATACATTAACAATCAGAAACACATAGAGATTCACAAGCGGTCGTGCCCCGTTGCCTCGAAACTGAAAGCCAGTTACGGCACGAGGATTGTCGATGCCAAATGGGATATGCACAAACGGCTCTTCTTCGATGCAACTATTGAGATTCACGGCATTGACAGGCGTGGCATGCTGCACGATGTAGCTGATGTCATCTCCGACCAGTTGGGGGTTAACATCCACAAGATTACCATTTCGAGCGACAACGGCATCTTCGACGGTACCATAGAGTTGCGCGTTCACGACCGTGAGGACGCAAGCATCATTGCCGACAGTCTGAAGAAAGTCGAAGGGATGCAGGAGGTACAGGAGATTTTCTGATACGTAACGCATGACAAATAAACCGATCAGAAGGGTCGACACACCTCAGATAACCCCCGCCACCCTGCGCGAGAGCTTCGAGAGATACAACCGAATCATCTTCGACGGCAGGCTCCCTGTCCCCCGGTTCCGCCTCTCCAAGGCGCGAACACGACTCGGACAGATGGCCTGCAAGCGGAAAGTCAGCCGCGGCCGCACCGTGTACTACGATTTCTGCATCTCGCTCTCCATTTATTATCCCCTGACCCAAGATCAGGCAGACGACATCCTCATCCATGAAATGATACATTATTCCATCGCCTACACCGGAATGAAAGACACATCGCCTCACGGCATTCTCTTCCGTGGAATGATGGACAACATCAACCGACGTTTCGGACGGCACATCACCATTTCCGTCAATACACGCTCGCTCCGTCCGCGGCAGGCAGAAAAGCCGAAAACCTATCTCGTCCTCGCCCTGACGACAAAAGACAACCGCCACTATTTATCTTCCGTAAACCCCGGAGCAGCCGGAAAGCTGGAACTTTCGCTCGCCCACACTCGGGAAATCCTCTCCCACGGATGGTATCAATCGCAGGACGAATACTTCCGGAACATGCCGCAAGTGCGCTCGCTCCGTGGACGACGCGTATCGGCCGGCTTCTTCCATGAAATAACAGCGAAGATGAGACGAATCTGAAAGCGAAAAGCACACAGCCCGCCACGATGCGCAGCAACCCCCAATCATTGTTGATCGTCAATAGGCGCATCCCATATAGGGGAAGTTTCCGTTTGACATTGGGGTGTTTTGCCAAAGTTTTATCCTCAAAGGATCGGAAGAGTGAAAACAATCCACTATCTTTGCCGCGCCGGAATTTCTCTCACATGTAAGAAACTTACGGTGCACACGTGAGAGTTTCCGGTGCCTCCCGGGGCACGCACGGGATGCTGTCAGTAGTTTCTTAAAAATCGATTCTGATGTTTCAACTGCGCTTTAACAGGCAATTCGTGTATGTGGGAAGCGGCGTATGTGCTGTTCTCCTGTTGGCCTATGGGGTGTGGCGCAGTCTTCCTTTGTCGCGGGACGAGGTGGCGGTCAGTGCTGTTGCCGTCAGCCAGGAGTCTTATTATCAGTTGGAGGCTGACGGCAAGCCAGCCGTTTATTTCTCAGATTATATCGACTCTTCCTTTGTCAGCGGGGCTGTCAATAAGGATTCCATTCACGTGCGGCACCTCCTGCAGCTGGGCTATTGGGTGAACAGATATGCGGTTGTCCCTTCCTGCTTCGGGCGCATTGTTACGGGATGGAGTATGAAACCGTCGGCTATTGTCCGTCTCGGGAGCAAAGAGGTGCGCCGCTTGCTCCTGCATGCACTCGCCCGGATGAACACGGAATTGGGAGGATTGCAGACGGAACGCAACGAGCTGGGCTATTATCTTCGTGTGCACAGCGTTCAAGACTATGGCTACAACAAGATTGCCGACTATCATGCCGCGGTGGTGCATCAGATGGATTCGCTCCGGAAAGTGGTGCAGGCAGTCCATGCGTTGACCTCGTCAGCGTCTCGGCTCCGTTTCCGTCAAGTTCATCGGTATTCCGTTGTCCCGCTTTCCGGCAAGGGGCATCGGATCGTATGCCGGCGTCGGGAGATTTATCCGGACCAGGAGGCAGTGCTGTTGCAAACTGCCAACGATATGACCCCTTTGCGTGTCGTTACCCGATTGAGTATCGCCGAAGGTCTGAAGGAGTTGAAGCTGAGCGATGAACTTCACCCCGGAGTGCGTGCTGCATCGGGAACAGTCCGCATGGACGGTGGCCGGTACGATGGCGAAGTCAAAAAAGGCGTTGCAGAAGGTTATGGCAGGTATTATGGCGACAATGGCAGTTTCTATGACGGCCATTGGACGAACGGCCGCCGCAATGGATTCGGCTTCTATATCGCACCACACGAATACCTGCAGGTGGGGGAATGGAAGAACGACGTTTTCAAGGGCGAGCGGCTCACGTATAACGCTGACCGTGTTTATGGCATCGACCTTTCCCGGCATCAGCACGAGCAGAACGGCAGGTATTATCCCATCAGCTGGAATCGGCTCCGGATTACAAATCTGGGCACGCTGAGCAGCAAGAAGATTAAAGGTAGGGTCGATTATCCGATATCAGTTGCTTACGTAAAGTCGACGGAAGGATGCACGGTGCGCAATGCCTATTATGCAACCGACTATGCAGAAGCCCGCCGCCAGGGCATTCGCACGGGTACTTATCACTTCTTCTCCACCACTTCGCCAGGTGCAGCGCAGGCAGCATACTTTCTGAAGTGCAGCCGGTTCGGCAAGGGCGACCTCCCACCGGTACTGGATGTGGAGCCGAGCGACGCGCAGATAGCGAAGATGGGAGGCGCGGCAGCCATGTTCCGGAATATCCGTGCATGGATGTTACGGGTGCAGAAGCACACCGGCAAACGCCCGATTCTGTACATCAGCCAGTCGTTTGCCAATCAGTATATGCCTCTGGCACCCGATCTGGGCGACAACTATTTGGTATGGATAGCCCGCTATGGAGAATACAAACCCGACATAAAGCTGATCTACTGGCAATTCAGTCCCGACGGACAAGTGCGTGGAATACATGGAGGCGTGGATATCAGCGTCTTCAACGGCTATGGCAACCAGTACGAAGATTTTCTGAGACGACATTGCTTCTGATACCGATTCGACACTTCTACTCTACAAGTTCATAACCGCCAAACAGTAGGAACACACGACACGTGCATCCACCGCAAGCAAGGAACACCGAACGCACGAGACTGACACTTATACTCCACCACTATGATTTATACAGCTGCATTGTAGACAATGAGTCGACTCCTACAGAGTGAGGATTCTACATACTTAGGGGCTGATGTCGAGTCAGCATGTGAGGAAAGATGAGACCGCCCCGTAGTGATTCAAGAGAAATACCGGGAGTGCTCAGAACTTCACACTCTCTCTTTTATACTTATCTGTCAGAATATACAGTTTCGGTTCTGTGCTTCTTTACTTCTGTGCGTTCGACATCTGAATCCCTCTGCCGGAGTCAGGCAATCCCATGTCTTCCGTCTAAAACCCTATACCCTTTCAGTGAAAACCCTATACCTTTTTGGCAGAAACCCACGACCCTTTTGCCGAAAACCCACGAGGGTTTCGCCATTGAGATCGTTACCGGACGGCGGCAGGCAGGTGGCCAACAAGCAGTCGGTCGGGTGTATCCGGGCGGGGATGCCCGCTCTTCATCGTGTCTTTCGCTATATCCGTATCAGGCTCTATGCGGAAGAGGCATTGTCGGATTGTGTGTAAGAATGAAAATGTCCCTTGGTGTATTGGGGTCAGAAAACTTCAAGGCACAATGGCTTCAGGGAATAAGAAAACTCTGGCGTGAGAGAGTGAGAAAGCCGGGACTTTGTGCAAAAGAAAGAGGATGTGCCCGTTTTGACACACCCTCCGTTGTTGGTTTATTCTCTTCTCCGGATCATTCCCCGGCCTGGGCTTCACAGGTGAAGAACCGGAAGCAAAGTTCTATTCCTTGTCGTACTCTAAATGGAAGCAGGCAACAGTCTCAATGCCTTTCATCCAAAGGTCGACCGGCATGTTCTCGTTGGGCGAATGGATGGCGTTCGATTCCAGTCCGAAGCCCATGAGAACGCTCTTCGTACCGAGTAGTTTCTCAAAAGTGGAGATGATGGGGATGCTGCCGCCGATGCGAACCGGCAATGGACGCTTACCGAAGACCGTCTCGAAACCGCGCTCGGCAGCCTTGTAGGCCGGGAAGTCGATCGGACAGACGTAGCCATAGCCGCCGTGGAGCATCTCCACCCTGACGCTGACCGTGTCGGGAGCCACGCGGCGGAAGTAATCGGCTACGAGGCGGCTGATCTTCTTGTGATCCTGATTAGGCACGAGGCGCGACGACAGCTTCGCGTATGCCTTCGAGGGAATCACCGTCTTGGCACCTTCGCCCGTATATCCACCCCAAATTCCGCATACGTCGAACGACGGACGGTAGCCCGTACGCTCAATCGTGCTGTAACCTTCCTCGCCGAAGAGAGCCTTCACGCCGACCGACTTCTTATACTCCTCTTCGTCGAAAGGAATAGAAGCAACGAGCTTGCGCTCCTCATCAGACGCTTCCTCAACATCGTCGTAGAATCCCGGAATGCGTATCCTACCGTCAGCACCGGTAACGTCGGCTATCAACTTGCAGAGTACATTGGCAGGGTTGGCCACCGCGCCGCCGAACGTCCCCGAGTGAAGGTCGTGGTCGGGACCTGTAACCTCAATCTGCCAGTAGGACAAACCACGCAGTCCCGTCGTAATCGATGGCACGTCGGGGGCAAGGATTCCCGTATCCGAAACAAGGATGACATCACACTTCAGCAGCTCCTTGTGTTCCCCAATAAACGGCGTGAGACTGCCTGAACCAATCTCTTCTTCGCCCTCGAAGATGAACTTCACGTTGTGCTTCAGCAGATCGTGCTTGTTGAGGTATTCGAAGGCCTTGGCCTGAATGAACGACTGTCCCTTGTCGTCATCGGCACCGCGCGCCCAAATGTGTCCGTCCTTGACAACCGGCTCGAACGGCTCGGTCTTCCAAAGATCGAACGGCTCAGCAGGCATCACGTCGTAGTGGCCGTAAACCAATACCGTCTTCGCATTCGGGTCGACTATCCGCTCGGCATAGACCATCGGATTGCCTTTCGACGGCATCACCTCTGCCTTATCTACACCGGCTTGCAGCAACAGTTCTTTCCATCTCTCGGCACATCGTACCATATCCTCCTTGTGGGCGGGTTGTGCACTTACGCTTGGAATGCGTATCAGACTGAACAGCTCCTCGAGCATCCTGTCCTTGTTCTCCTCTACATATTTTCTTATCATAGTTATTTGAATGGTTGAATGTCGCAAAAGTAAGTAGGTTTTATGACTTCTGCAAGTTTTTCCCAGGTTTTGTTTACACCCCTTATTACATGCCCGCCGGCAGGATGAGACGTTTCATAGAGAAGCAAAAAAAGTAGTCGAATCCTTTGTTCTATCACTTGGAATATAGTAACTTTGCACGCGTTTAACAGATTTAGACCATTAAAATAGTTGAATGAAGAATGACAAAATGAAAATGAAGTACCGCGTGAATGAGCAGATTCGCGTTCGGGAAGTTCGTGTGGTAAGTGATGACGGAGCCGAGGTAATGTCAACTAGAAAAGCATTGGATATGGCTCGGAAAGCGGGAGTCGACTTGGTTGAAATCTCCCCTAACGCACAACCACCAGTTTGTCGTATCATCGACTATTCCAAGTTCCTCTACCAGCAGAAGAAACATCAGAAAGAGATCAAACAGAAGCAGGTGAAGCAGGAAGTCAAAGAAATACGCTTCGGTCCGCAGACCGATGAGCATGACTATAACTTCAAGCTCAAGCACGCACAGGAATTCCTCAACGAAGGCAATAAAGTTCGTGCATACGTATTCTTCCGGGGGCGTTCCATTCTTTTCAAAGAGCAGGGCGAGGTATTGCTGTTGCGCTTCGCCAACGATTTGGAGGAACTAGCCAAGGTTGAACAGCTGCCTAAGCTCGAAGGCAAGAAAATGTTCCTCTTCCTTGCGCCGAAGAAGGTGGGTATAACCAAGAAAAGTCAGCAGAAACGCGATCGTGAGGAAGCAGAGAATGACGCCCGCGAAGCTGCCAAAGCAGCACAGGCAGCAACAGATGAAGCTAAGACAGCCAACGGTGGCTTGTTTGCCAACGCTAAAAACGGTGCTGACGCACTGAAGAAACTGAAAGAAGACTGAGAAAATTGCCTCACCTCGCCCTTCAGGAGAGAGGAAGAAACGAGGCAGCCCGTGCGTAACGTCCGGTATATACGTTGCCACGGATGAACATAAAATAACAAATTAAAACTTCACAAAAATGCCAAAACAGAAGACAAACTCCGGCGCAAAGAAGAGATTCTCATTCACCGGAACCGGTAAGATCAAGCGTCATCACGCTTACCACAGTCACATTCTGACTAAGAAAACCAAGAAGCAGAAGAGAAATCTGGTTCACCAGACACTCGTTGACCGTAGCAACATGAAGCAGGTACGCGACCTGTTGAATCTGCGTTAATCCATTTTTAGTTGAACAATTAAAAGAAAAAGAAAACTATGCCAAGATCAGTCAATCATGTTGCTTCAAAAGCAAGAAGAACAAGAATCCTGAAGAAGACCAAAGGCTACTTCGGTGCACGCAAGAACGTTTGGACCGTAGCCAAGAATACCTACGAGAAAGGTCTTACCTACGCATACCGCGACCGCCGCAACAAGAAGCGCAACTTCCGTGCTCTTTGGATTCAGCGTATCAACGCCGCTGCTCGTCTCTACGAGATGAGCTACAGCCAGTTGATGGGTGCGCTACACAAGGCAGGTATTGAGATTAACCGTAAGGTTCTCGCCGACCTTGCCGTCAACAACCCGGAGGCTTTCAAGGCCATTGTCGATAAGGTAAAATAGAATACTCTTCCTATAAGAAGAACGAAGATGTATCAGAACTAAGGTCTTGGTACATCTTCTTTTTGTTCACTTTCTTATATTCATATTTGCTGCTTCAGGATTCTTTCGTTACCTTTGCAGCCGATTCAATCAAACAACGAAG
>CAUVFB010000032.1:0-11478 GCA_963551095.1 uncultured Prevotella sp.
ATCCTGATACAGATACTGATAAGGACGACGCTCTACACGGACATCCTCAAGCTTGAAACCCACCTGAAAGGTGCGCTCCAACACACGGCCGTCGGCAACGTTCTTCAGCTTTGTAATCATCACTGTATTGCCTTTACCCGGCTTACGATGCTGAAAGTCGATGCAAGTCCAAATCTTTCCGTCAAGACGGATACAAGTCCCGATTTTGATTTCCTGGGAATTAATCATAATTTGCTAATATCTAATTTGTTACTTATTATTTATTCATTCGATCAAAGCGCGGTGCAAAGTTAAGTAAAATAACGAAAAAACATGAATCCTACTCGTAAAAATCTGCCTTTTCTTGGTTTATCCAAAAAGATTAAGTACTTTTGCAGCCCGTACTAACAGTAGTTATGCACTACCCAATTGTGCTTATATAGAACAATAAATAACAATAAGAATAGAATAAAATGAAAAGAACATTTCAGCCGCACAACCGCCGTCGCGTGAACAAGCACGGTTTCCGCGAGAGAATGGCTACCAAGAACGGACGCCGCGTATTGGCAGCTCGTCGTGCTAAAGGCCGTAAGAAATTAACTGTTTCAGACGAACACCACGGCAAGTAATCCGTCATCTCGGCGACAATTGAGACGAAAACGGTGAGAAGTAGAGATATTCTTTGCTGCTTTCCGTTTTTTAGTTAACTTTGCCTATACTATTATCATATATAAGGTGAGCCAAAGATGACAGCAAGGTACTTCTTCCGTAAATTCTTCAGCACCTATATTTGGGGCAACATGCTTGCCATTGCCATTATTGTTGTCCTCCTCTCATTAGGTGTGAGATATGGTATCGACTACTACACCCTCCACGGTGAGTCGATTATTGTGCCCAATGTGCTGCACAGACAATTTGAGGATGCGCAGGACATTATGGACAAAGCTGGGCTGACCATGGAGGTTACGGATACCGGCTATGTGAAAAATCTTCCGCCTGACTGTATTCTTGAACAGACCCCGGTGGGCGGGAAGCGGGTCAAGTCTACCCATGTCATCTACGTAACCATCAATGCAGCCAATGCTCCTCAACTCGAAATCCCCGACCTTATCGACAACAGCTCGCTGCGGGAGGCGCAAGCCAAGCTGCTATCTATGGGATTCAAGGTTGGCGAACCAGAATATATTCCAGGCGAGAAAGATTGGGTTTACGGCATCATCGTCAATGGCAGACACGTCCAGATGGGCGACCGTGTGTCTTCCGATGCGGTTATCATCCTGCAAGTGGGCGACGGCACGCGTGCGGCGAACGACTCTTCTCTCTATAGCGAGCCGAGCTACGAGTATGAAGAGGTGGAAGTTGAGGACGAACCACAGTACGACGAGGACTATGAGATGGTGGAAGTTCCCGTCGACGAGAACGGGAACGAGATAAAACAGGAAAGCAAACCCGGTAAGAATACGCCTTCGTCACCATCTTCACCGGCCAATATCCCGGCCGACCCATCATCCCCCAAGCCTACCGATTAGAATATGATAGAAGAAGACGAACTGTTAGACGACGAGCTGTCGGGAAACTTCGCCTTGGAGGATACAGCTGATGGCGAAGCTCTCTACGAACATTTCCGCATCGTGGTGGACAAGGGACAGGATGCGATACGTATCGACAAATATCTGTTTGAGCGTATGCAGCACTCCAGCCGCAACCGCATTCAGAAGGCTGCCGATGCAGGTTGCATTCATGTAAACGGCACACCCGTCAAGAGCAACTACAAGATTCGGCCGGGCGACATTATCACTCTGATGCTTGACCGCCCCAAGCACGACAACACAATAGAGGCGGAAGACATCCCACTCAACATTGTTTACGAGGACAACGAACTGATGGTTGTCAACAAGCCGGCAGGCCTGGTCGTTCATCCGGGTGCCGGCAACTTCCACGGAACACTGATTAATGCCATAGCATGGCATCTGAAAGATTTGGAGTCGTTCGACCCGAACGACCCGGGGGTGGGATTGGTCCACCGTATTGACAAGGACACGAGTGGACTGCTTGTCATTGCCAAAACACCCGGTGCCAAGACTGCCCTTGGGAGACAGTTCCTCAACAAGACCACCCACCGCAGTTACAACGCCCTCGTGTGGGGAAACTTCACCGAAGACAAGGGACGCATAGAGGGGAACATTGCCCGCGACCCAAGAGACAGGCTGCGCATGACGGTCTTTCCGCCCGATTCCGAGACCGGGAAACCTGCCGTTACACACTACAGGGTATTGGAACGCTTCGGCTATACAACGCTCATTGAGTGTATTCTCGAAACAGGACGCACCCACCAGATCCGGGCCCATTTGAAGCACATCGGCCATCCGCTCTTCGGAGACGAACGATATGGCGGTACAGAAATTCTGCGCGGGCAACGATCCGGCACCTACAAGGCGTTCATACAGAACTGCTTCAAACTCTGCAACCATCAGGCTCTGCACGCCCGAACCCTCGGATTCGTCCATCCGACGACAGGCAGACAGATGGACTTCACAAGCGAACTGCCCGACAACCTTGCTGCACTCATCGAGAAGTGGCGCAGGTTTATCAACGGGCAACTGACTATAGGCAATGGATAATGGACTATGGGCAACTGACAGTCCGGAGAAAAGGAAGACAAGACACAAACACATAATGACAATGAAACAAATGAAGCGGAACATAGCCATCGTCTGCGGTGGCGACTCTTCAGAGCACGACGTATCCCTGCGCTCGGCACAGGGACTCTACTCTTTTTTCGACAAGGAGCGGTACAACGTTTACATCGCAGATGTAAGAGGAACCGACTGGCACGTCAGCCTCGACAACGGCAGTACGGTTCCCATCGACCGCAACGATTTCTCCTTTCTGAAGGATGGCAAGGCCGTCATCTTCGACTATGCCTACATCACCATCCACGGACAGCCGGGCGAGAACGGCGTGATGCAGGGCTACTTCGAGCTGATTCATCTGCCCTATTCCACATGCAGCGTACTCGTTGAGGCCATGACATTCGACAAATACGTCCTCAACAACTATCTGCGCGGCTTCGGTATCAACGTGGCCGACAGTATTCTGCTCCGCCGCGGCGACAGTTACGACGAGCAGGAGATAGAGAAGCGCATCGGCATGCCGTGTTTTGTGAAGCCCGCCGCCGACGGAAGCAGCTTCGGAGTGTCGAAGGTCAAGAATGCCGACCAGCTGGCACCGGCACTCCGCGTAGCTTTCATGGAGAGCAGCGAGGTGATGATTGAGAGCTTCATGGACGGTATGGAGATTTCGCAGGGAGCCTACAAGACCCGGCAGAAATCGGTCATATTCCCCGCCACGGAGGTCGTAACGTCGAACGAATTCTTCGACTACAACGCCAAGTACAACGGTCAGGTACAGGAAATCACGCCGGCCCGCATGTCTGAAGAAACCGCCCGACGCGTCGCCGAGGAAACCAGCCGCATCTACGACATCCTCCACGCCAACGGAATCATCCGCATTGACTATATCATCACCCAAGATAAGGCCGGCAACGATGTCATCAACATGCTCGAAATCAACACCACTCCCGGCATGACCGCTACGAGTTTCATTCCGCAACAGGTTCGTGCAGCCGGTCTGGACATAAAGGAAGTGCTGACGGACATCGTAGAAAATCAATTCTGAAGCCTCCCCGATACTTCTTCTCCCCGGCCGGCAGAAGAAGTATCGGGGCTTTTCTGCCCCGGCGGTGGAAGCTTGCCGGGGCCATGGAAAACACTGACCTCTCTAAGGTCTCCCGACTTTTATTCTTCTGCAACGGTCCCATCTCCATCCCATTGGAAAGGCATTTCGTAAAGGCTGTTATAAGGGACAACATGCTTTATAATGCTTTATAATGTGTCATAACGTGCTTTATGATTCGTCATAAACGGCTTTATAACTCGTTATAACGTGCTTTATGATTCGTTATAACGCACGTTATAAAAAGTTTGGGTAAGTGCTGCGACGAAGCAGCTTGCTCTTCCATGGTCAGCCTACCTTGTCTGTCGGTGGCGGGTGAAGAGCATGAGCAAAGCAAAAAGAACGACGGCCGAAACAAGGCCTGCCAATGCGTCGACGAGATAATGAGCCTGAATGTACACCGTAGCACAGCAGAGAAGAATGTAGAACGGAGCCATCACGGCAATCAGTTTGTAGTTGCGCACGTGCCACAAGAGGAGCATGCACACGGTGGATATGCCTACATGCGAGCTGGGAAAGGCTGCAGTGGGACGCTCGCCGGCAGCTTTCGCATCTTCTACGAGACGATAGAAGATGCCGTCGGTATAGCCGGGACTGGGCAGGCAGGCCTGATGGGTGTTAAAATAGTCGTGCAGGTTGGGGAAAATGCCGGCGGAAACCTGTTTCAGTCCGACGGCACGATAGTAGAAAGTGGGGCCGACAACGGGAACGAAAATGAAGACGACATAGTAGATGAAGAACGAAGTCATGATGACCAACGAGGCGCGCTCGAACTGTTTGTAATGCCAGCCGAAGTAGTAGACAACCGTAAGGGCAATCATCGGGTAGTAGGCGGCATAGCCCATGTCGAACAGTTCGCTGAAGAGCGCATCGGGCAGTTCCTGATGGAAGAGTAGGGCGGGCTGGCAGCCAAAGAGACTTTGCTCCCAAGTGGCAAAGACGTGGTCGAGATTGGGCAGAACCCGGTTCAGCTCGTAAGTGTCGGGATACCACCATGCCAACAATCCCATCTGTGCACCGATGCGTATGAGGCGGGTCAGTCGGCAAGGCGCGATGCGGTAGACCAGCCACAGTGCCGCCGTCATGGCGACGATACGCAGTCGGCCGAATATCAGGATCTGTGGGTCGTTCATCTTCGTATAGAAAACGAATATGAGCAGGAAAGTCAGTAGCAGGTAGGCCACCATTGCCCACTCTACGGGCATTAGTCCCCGAAGCGGCTTCTTTTCGAGTTGGAATAGGTTTCTTATGAACTTTTGCATGATTCTGTGGAGTGGAGGGTTAAAGGAGTTATCAAAGCCACCCTGCCTCCTTATACCACCGGATGGTTTCTCTGACACCGCGACGGAGGTCATACTGCGGTTCGTAGCCCAGTTCTTCGCGTGCAGGTTGGATGTTGCACCGCCAGTTGCGCTGCCGAAGTATGTGATACTTGTCGCTGTTGAGTGCCGATATGCGCCCCGTAATGTGTCCGAGCAGGTCGCCGAAGACGGTAACGATGCGCAGCAGCCATATCGGTGCCGTAATGCGTATCCACCACGGATGCCCAAGCTCGTTGCGTATCAGGTTGCTGAAGGTGGAGCTTTGATATATCTGCCCGTCAGAAAGGAAGTAGGCATGGCCACTTTCCCCATGATTGAGGGCAAGGAACACAGCCTGCACCACGTCCTTCACATATACGAAAGTAATGTCCTGCCGTCTGAATCCCACGGCGAAGTCGGTATGACCTTTGACGGACTTCGCCATCAGAAAATAGTCCCGTTCGCGTGGACCGTAGACTCCCGTGGGACGAAGAATGATATAAGGGAAGCCTCGCCTCTGCCCTTGGAGAATCCGGGAAAGAACCTTTTCCGCCAGCAGCTTGCTCTCGCCATAGGCCGTATTGGGAAACGGCGTGTCGGTAGGCTCAATCGCCTTATAGGGGCGGCTCTCCCGAATGGCACCGAAGATACTCAGGCTGGAAAGATAAACCAACCTCCGCAAGGGCTGATGGGTGGCCAGCAGGGCGTTGACGAGATGGCGGGTGCCGTCGGTGTTGACACGGAAGAACTCCTGTCTGTCCAGACACTTCGTAACTCCCGCCGCATGAACAACATAGTCGAACCTGTGTGCCGACAGAGCCTCAACGAGCTGCTGTTCCGAGGCAAGATCAAGTTCAATGAAATGTATACGGGAGTCCTGCAGATACTTGCGGGAAGAGGTCGGGCGTACCGCTGCCCACGTCTCCATTCCTAAACGGAGAGCCTCCTTGACAACGAACGAGCCGATAAAGCCCGTAGCACCTGTTATCAATATCTTTTCCATCAGAAGATTTAGCTTGAAACGCTTGCAAAGGTACTAACTTTTTCGTTACTTTGTTGCAAATAACAAACCACAAACACTTATGGGAAAAGAGAAGAAAGGCGGCAAACGACTCAATAAGAGTCAGCTCGCCGAGAAGCTGACAAGCTATTTCCAAGCTAAGCCCAACGAGACTTTCAGCCTTAAACAGATATTCCATTCACTCAAACTGACCACGCATCCGCTGAAAATGCTTGCCATCGACATCCTGGAAGAAATGGCGTGGGACGACTTCCTCTCCAAGGTGAGCGAGAATGCCTACACGCTGAACACCAAGGGACAGGTGCAGGAGGGAACGTTCCTGCGCAAGGCGAACGGCAAGAATACTTTCCTGCCCGACGACGGCGGTACACCCGTCTTCGTATCGGAGCGCAATTCAATGGCAGCACTCAACGGCGACCGTGTCAGGGTACAGTTCATGGCTCGCCGCGAAAGGCATATCAAAGAGGCAATGGTCATTGACATTCTGCAAAGAAAGAAAGATACGTTCGTCGGGCGTCTGAAAGTGGGGAAAAATATAGCGTTTCTCATCACGCAGGAGAACCTTTTTGTTCACGACATACTCATCCCCAAGAAGAAGCTGAAAGGAGGACAGACCGACGACCGTGCTTTGGTAAGGATCACCCAATGGCCTGATGCCGACCACAAGAATCTCGTTGGCGAAGTCGTAGACGTACTCGGACAGGCCGGCAACAATGATGTCGAGATGCATACCATCCTTGCGCAATACGGACTGCCCTATAAATACCCGAAGAAAGTAGAGGAGGCTGCCGACAAGATCAGTAGCAAGATAACGAAGCTGGATCTTTCCGAGCGCGAAGACTTCCGCGATGTGTGGACCTGCACCATTGACCCGAAAGATGCCAAAGACTTCGACGATGCGCTTTCCGTACAGCGTCTCGGCAACAAGTTGTGGCAGGTTGGTGTTCATATTGCCGACGTGTCGCACTATGTCAAGGAAGGCGACATTATTGACAAGGAGGCGCAGAGGCGCGCCACGTCCGTCTATCTTGTCGACCGCACCGTACCAATGCTGCCCGAACGGCTCTGCAACTTCATCTGCTCGTTGCGTCCGAATGAGGAAAAGCTCGCCTTCAGTGTTATCTTCGACCTCGATGACAATGCCGATGTGAAAGCTTATCGCATCGTTCACACCGTCATCAAGAGCAACCGCCGTTATGCCTACGAGGAGGCACAACAGATTCTGGAAGACAACGGAGTCGCAGACGGAACGGGAGAGCCGGCACCTCATCCGGGCAAGGAGGAATACAAGGGCGAGTATGCCGAACAGATTATCACACTCGACCGACTTGCCAAGCTACTTCGCAAGAAGCGTTTCAAGAACGGCAGTGTGAAATTCGACTCAGAAGAACTGCGCTTTGACATCGACAAAGAAGGTAAACCAACTCGCTGCTACTTCAAGCGGTCGAAAGATGCCAACAAACTGATAGAAGAGTTCATGCTTCTTGCCAATCGTTATGTGGCAGAAAGCGTGGGAAAGGTAGCCAAAGGTAAGAAGCCGAAGACCCTCCCCTATCGTGTGCACGACAATCCCGACCCACAGAAATTCGAAAACCTGCGGCAGTTCTCGGCCAAATTCGGATACAAACTGAAGTCAGGCAGCACGAAAGGGGCGGCGGCACGCGCCATTAATGCACTCATGGACGAGGTACAAGGAAAGAGCGAAGAAAAAGTGATACAGACTATCGCACTTCGTTCGATGATGAAAGCAAAGTACACTATTCACAACATCGGGCACTTCGGACTGGCCTTTGACTACTACACCCACTTCACCTCGCCCATCCGTCGCTATCCCGACACGATGGTGCACCGCCTCATCACGCGCTATCAACAGGGCGGACGGTCAGCCAACAAAGACCATTATGAGGAGCTTTGCGAGCACTGCTCGGACATGGAACAAGTGGCACAGAACGCAGAACGCGACTCTATCAAGTACAAGATGGTTGAGTTCATGGGCGAGCATCTCGGCGAATGCTATGATGCACACATCTCCGGTATACAGAGCTACGGCATCTACGCCGAAATAGACGAAAACCATTGCGAGGGTTTGATACCTATGCGCGACCTTGACGACGATTATTATGACTTCGACGAGAAGAACTACTGCCTCATAGGCCGCCGCCGGCACCACAGATATCAGCTTGGCGACCCCATCCGTATACAAGTGGCCAATGCCAATCTCGAACGCAGGCAGCTCGACTTCACTCTTGACGGAACTGCAAAGCGGAGTCGGCAGCCTGCACCCGAGGTAGGCAGGAAGACCAAACGACGCAAAAGAAGATAGCCACAGCAGCCAATGGTGCCTATATATAAGAAGGTGGGCGACGCGCTTTGAAAAACCTTCAGACTGTTTGCGAACTTTTTCGAAATTGTTCGCGAATGCCTTTCAGATAGTTTCTCAACGTTCACAGAATGTGTCTGCAATAACATTGACTGCCAATGAAACATAAGATATTTTTTTCGCACAAGGAGGAGCTATGGAATTCGTGGAGTCATGGCGGAGGCATTATTCTCGGACTGGTTTTCGGGACGGTATTCCTCGTAGAATGCTTTCGGGTACACAATGGGTGGGCAACAACTGGCGTAATCCTCTACCTGACCGGTATGCTCTTCAGCTACGCTGCTTCCACGATCTACCATGCCTTATCGGCGCGATCAGTATGGAAAGAACGGCTACGGAAGTGGGATCATGCCGCCATCTACTGGCACATTGCCGGTTCCTATTCCCCCATCACGCTCATTGTTCTGCGCAACGAAGGGCTGTGGGGATGGGGACTCTTCGTATTCGTCTGGTTGAGTGCCGTTGCCGGAACCATTTCCTCACTCCGCCGACTCAAATCTCACAGCCATTTAGAGACACTTGTCTTTGTCGGGATGGGGCTGTCTGTACTGATAGCTTTCAAGCCTCTGCTCAACGTTCTCAATACTTCTGCCATCGTATGGATGATAGCCGAGGGCATCATGTACGTTACGGGGGCATTGTTCTACTCTTTCAACAACCGCAGGTATATGCACACCGTTTTCCATTTCTTCGTTCTTGCCGGCAGCATCTGTCATATCATAGCTATTTGGGAGATATTGGCACAGTACCTATAAAGCAGTATCTGTAAGCCAGTATCCCGCCTGTACATTCCACCTTAATTATCTTCATTGATTTTGCGCATCGCTACAAAACAGTCTATATTACTATTCACACTAAACTAAGTTACCGACTCTTTCGTAAATTGAGTATCATTCTACGGTAAACTTTCCGCCAGTATTTCCTGCCATCTCATGAGCCAGTAGCCACGCCTTTCTGTCTATCCCGCCAGCATATCCCGTCAGCGAACCATTGTTACCCACAACGCGGTGGCAAGGGACGATAATGCTGACAGGATTGCGCCCTACCGCACCTCCGACAGCTTGTGCAGACATCTTCCCGATTCCCATCCGAGCGGCAATCCTCCGGGCAATATCCCCATAACTAACTGTCTTTCCATATGGTATGTTGAGAAGAATACCCCATACCATTCGCTGAAACCCACTGCCTTGCAGGCGGAGCAGGGGAGTAAAGCCAGGCTGCTGTCTAGAGAAATAAAGGTCGAGCCAGCGGACAGTATCGTCGAAGATGGGCAAGACTAAGCTGGGCGACTCGCATAAAGAACACGAACGAAACGGCTTCCGGTTATCGAACCATAAGCCTGTAAGAGACACCCCGTCGCTGACGAGTGTTATTGCGCCAAGGGGCGATGCATAATGGGATGTATACATGGGTTTTGGGGGTTGAATAATGGGCGTGGAATGCCAAATGCAAATTTACCTTTTTTGTCGCAGAAAGGAATGAGAGGCCTGCTTTTTAACAGGAAGATGGCAGGAATAAGCAGATTATTCGTAATTTTGATCAACAAAACAGAAAGCAATGACATTAACAAAGAACAAGGCCGACCGACGGACAACAATACTGACAATAACGGGATCGGACGGTACGGGCGGCTCGGGCATACAGGCAGACATCAAGACCATTACCACCCTGGGCGCATATGCGGCATCTGCCATCACGTCGATAACTGTACAGGACACGGACGACATACACAACTTCCACGACCTTCCGGCTGAAGTCGTGGAGCAGCAGGCACAGTCGGTGATGGACGACTTGTCGCCCGACACGGTAAAAATAGGCCTATTGCGTTCCGCTACCCAGGTGGAGGCCGTGGAACGGATATTACGCCGCTACGAACCGCACCATGTAGTACTCGACATGGTGCCCGTCAGCAGTCATGGCAACGTACTGATGCCGCCGGAGGTGATACGCACCACCATGAGCCGACTCTTCCCGCTAAGCTCGGTCATCACACTGAAGCTCAGGAGCGCGCTTCGTCTGGCAGGACGAGGCGCCGAAGCGAGGAGCAACGACGATCTGGAGCAGACGGCGAGGAATCTTCTGCGTCGAGGTGGACAGGCCGTCGTCGTACAGGGCGGAAGCATTGTAAGAGACGCGCTGACCGATGTGCTCGTTACGGCAGAACCTTGCCGGACACACTTCTTCACCCGTCCGGGATTCATCGACCGTAACACCCACGGTGCCGACGGAGCTTTCTCGGCCGCCGTCGCCGTGCTTCTAGCACAAGGAAAGGACATGGAGGCGGCAGTCGGGGGCGCACTCGACTACCTGAATCAGCTCATCCTGCGCTCCGTTGATTCCAATTTGGGCGGAAGGCGGCGACTACTCGATCATGGAGGTGGACTGGCGCAGCCCGCCGTCTCCCCACATGTGCTGGAGATGTACAACCACCTGATGAACGAGATAGCCGGCCACCACCGACAGACTGCCGATGTAGCGTTCTATGCCGACCGTCTCAGCATCAGCCCACGCTATCTCTCCAAGATAACCAAACGTGTCGCCGGCCGCACACCCAAGCAGCTCATAGACGGCTACATCATTAAGGAAGTTGAGGCGCAGCTGTGCGGAACGGCACGTAACATACAGGAGATAGCCTTCCATTTCGGCTTTTCGTCGCAGGCACAGTTCAGCAAGTTCTTCCGGAAGATGCGGGGCTGCACCCCCACCGCCTTTCGTCTCCGGAATGTATAGGTTTCTCTCGCTGGGCGAACTGAAAAAACGAGGCATGTCCCTCATGCAGCTTACACACGTGCCTTACACCCACGAAGCCGTGCCCGGGAAACAGTTGACAATTATCTTATAGACAATTCCAACCAACCCAACGCAAACAGAAACTCCCAACCTATGTCGGGCTGCAATAATGGATAATTGCAACCAACCCAACAGCAAGCAGAAACCACAGCTGAGAGCATAGGGGGATACGGATTGTGCGTCCACCTCAAGCGAAAGATTCATTGCGTGAACGAGGATAACACGGTAAGAGAGTGTGTGTCCAGGCTTCACACACTCTCTTTTGTATTTGT
>CAUVFB010000033.1:0-11234 GCA_963551095.1 uncultured Prevotella sp.
AGAAAGAGCTGCTGAGTCAGCACCACCACCTGCAGATAAAGCAGAAAACGACTTGATCATACCCGTTACAGTACCAAGAAGACCAGTAAGAGTACCCAGTGTTACGATTGTAGCAATGATTGGAAGATTCATTGTCAAGGTAGGCATTTCAAGCTGAGTAGCCTCCTCGTGAGCTTGTTGAATCTTTGCAACCTTCTGAGCTTTTCTTAAATTAGCATTTGCTCCATGTTCCATATCCTTGTAAGCATTAAGAGATGCCTTTACAACGTTAGCAACGGAACCTTTCTGCTGGTCGCAGAGTTGGTTCGCTTTAGCGAGGTCGTTGGAATTGAGAGCTGCCTTGATATTTGCAACAAACTTAGGGAGTGCACCTTTACCGAAAGCTGTTTTCAGAGCGAGCCAACGCTCAATTGACATTGCGAGCACTGTAAGCAACAAAGTGTGAATAACAGGAACGACGACACCTCCCTTGAAAATCGTACCCCAAACATCAGCAGGATTCTCCTTTGTACCTGGATCCTGAAAGTGCATGTCATTACCGAACCATGTGAAGAACAGAACGAATGCAACGACGGCGCAAACGATGATAATCCAAAATGCGCCTCTAACGCCTGTGAAGCCCTCCGACTGTTTCTTTGGGGCTACTTTTTGTTGTGTAGTTGCCATAATTTGAAAGTGTTTAATTTTAATTATTAATGAATTGAATTGTTAATATCTATTTGTGTTTTAAGCCATTGTATACATTCCTATGTCCGTTTGGGAAAAGAAAATTACTCACTTAGCACACAAAGATAGCAATTAACTGACAACCAGAGACCATATTAATAAGTTTTAACCATAACAAAGAATGCTTTATTGTTAATAGGCTTCAGTTCTATAGCTAAACAATTGCAGAAGTCATCGAAAAGTGAAGGTACAGTCTTGATACCATTGACAATGTTTGACGTCATTTGAACTTCTTCGAGCATCTTTGTTATCTTCATGCCGGTACTCCCCGTATCAAGTCAGGTAATTAAAAGTTCTTATTCCCTGAAGTCTTTGTGTCTTGAGATTTCCTGGACTCAATCACCAAGAGGCACTTTCATTCTTCACACACCATCCAACAATACGTCTCCGTGCTCCTGTCTGACAATCAGGCAGACGGCATAAGCTGCAATGCCCTCTTCGCGCCCTATAAACCCCATCTTTTCTGAAGTGGTAGCCTTTATTGAGATGACATCCTCATCGCATCCGATCGTCTCGGCAAGGCATTTCTGCATTGCCGGAATATGTGGATTAATCTTAGGACGCTCTGCACAGATGGTGGCATCAATGTTTCCGACACGATAACCTTTGGTGGATATCAGCTCAATGGTCTTGTACAGAATGATTTTCGAGTCCATATCAAGGGTTGCATCCGAAGTATCGGGGAAGTGATAGCCTATGTCGCGCATGTTAGCTGCACCCAGCAGGGCATCGCAGATGGCATGGATGAGCACGTCGGCATCGCTGTGTCCGAGCAGCCCGAGAGAGTGTTCTATCCTAATTCCGCCCAGGAAGAGTGCACGTCCTTCCACGAGACGGTGGACATCGTAGCCCATTCCGACGCGGAAAGAGGGGGTGTTGGAGGGTTGAGCGTTCTGCATGGCTTATCTTTTATGGAAAAGATCCTTGATTCCATCCATATCAAACGACAGCGAAACACGGAGCGTCTGATCGAGCGGATTACTCTTGGCAGTAGCGATGACATAGCCCGCATCGAGCGAGAATACGCTCATCTTGAAGCCTGCACCTACCGTAAAGTACTTCCGGTTGCCTTTGTTCTCAGCCTCGTGGTGGTATCCTGCCCGCAGCGAGAAACGGTCGTTGTAGGTGTATTCTGCTCCCACGCTCCACTGAATCTCCTGCAATTCCTCCGACATACCGTTTGGTGCATCGCTGAAACTCTTGAAGATACCTGAGATAGACGATACACCGTAGTAGTCCTTGTCCAAACGTTCGTTGTAGTCCTGCGATGATTCGCCCTCCTTCTGTACGGGTACGGAGGGAATCAGCAACTTGTTGGCATCGAGGGAGACGCTGAATCGGTTGAACTCATCGACGGGAACCAACAGCGAGGCACCTAGACGCATGTTGGTAGGGATGAACTCTGACCGGTTGTCGCCGCCGAAAGTAATCTTCGAACCAATATTGGAGATATTCAGACCTAAGCCCAACTGACACTCGCGCTCGCCTATGTTGAGGTAGTTCTGATAGTAGCACGAGATATCGGCAGCGAACGCTGACCCGGGCGACGTGTCTTGCGTGTAATCGTAGGTGAGGTCGGAATAGATCCAGCGTACGGCTGCCCCGAGCGAGAAATGCTCGCTCAACATCAGCGAGTAAGCTACGTCGGCCGACATCTCATAAGGGCTGATGGTCAGTCCGCTGCCTTCGTTGAGTTGAACTTCCCCCAACGAGAAATAACGGAGCGATGCTGATACCGCGCTGTAGTCGCCGATGCGGTAATAACCCGCTAAATAGGCCAAATCCATATCGTTGACCAGCTGGCGAAGCCAGGGAGTATAGTTGAGCGCAATACCTGCACGAGAAATTGTAAACGGGTATTTGGCCGGATTCCAATACTGCGAATTGATATCAGGGTCAGTCGCTGCGCCCACATCGCCCATACCTGCGGCACGCGCATCTGGGGCGATGGTCTGTGAGGTAACTGAGTTTCTGATAGGATTAAACATATCTTTCTTGCTCTGTCCCCACACAACGGTAGCAGCGGAGAGCAGGAATGTGATTCCTATGAGCCTGTATACCTTATTCATTCTTCTTGTTTTTTCTATACTTCAACGCCTTGTTGGTATCAATTATTGTTTACGATAATGAGTTTCTTCGCTTTCGATTCCTTTACTGCGCCGTTGCATCTCAACTTGACACGGTAGAGATAAACGCCCGTCTTTAGTGCAATACCGCTATTGGAAACGAGGTTCCAATCGACAGCGTAGGTGTTTCCGTTAGATATGCCCGTCTCTTGGTGTTGCCAAAGAATGTGCCCGGAAGTATCGAATACCTGAATTTCAATATCCATATTCGACCCGATATGGTCGTGGGTTACTATAAAGGTGGTGTTGGTCTTGGCAGGATTGTGAGTGCAGCTGATGTTTTCTGTCTCGGGAGCCAATCCCTTCACTACTCTGAAAGAAAGGATGGCCTCGGCTGAATTGTTGAGAATGTCCCATACACGGAACTTCAGCTGATGCTCGCCCTCGGTGAGTTCGGGGATGGAGAAATGGGTGCTGCCCTTGGTATAGCTTCCGAAATCGAAGGCGAAATTGTCGTTCAGTTTGTACGTTCTCGACATTTCTCCGTCGACAATGAGCTGCATATCGTGCCCGATTCCGTTGCCCGAAGCGTTGATGCCGTCCTTGTCGGTAACCTCTGCCACGAAATAGGGAGTGGCGTTGACGCGCCCTCCGTTGACAAATGCGGGAGTATTAAGATAGCAGTAAATAGACGGCCCGATAGAGTCGTTGCTTACCTGCTCTGAACCGTTGATATAGAAATGGTCTTCATCGCCGTTGGCCATCAGTGTATGTGTATCATTGACGGCATAGACGTTGATGAGTCCGGTACCGTCGGCATAGTTCAGGTCGCGCGGAACGGCAAAGACGAAAGAGAAGTGTCCGTCTTTCACGTTTCCGGAACCATTGTAGAGCACTTTCTGTCGGTCGTAGAACTGGAACGCCTCCCTTGAGGTTTCCTCTTGTTTCTTACAGATGATCAGCTCACGTGTATCGCGGACAGTAGCTGTCATCTTCCCTTGGAAGTCGCCTTGCAGCGCGCCATCCTTGGTAATGTGCCCGGCTACCTTGGCTACGGAACCACCCTTGAGCGTTATCGGCTGCGCATCGCCTATGGCAATGCCGTTGATGGAGTCGATGACGACCTTGAGTTGAGGAAGATTCAGCGAAAGAGCCGGGTCGCCGAGAAGTGCGTATTGCAGCTTGTTCCGCGTTTGGTCACTTTTGGAGTCGATCATATCGCATTTTGCCAGTCGCTGTGCTTCGCCAAGAGTGATGGGCTTTCCGTCAATGGAGCTAAGGACATGGCGGACGAAAGCTGTATTGATGGCTTTGTTGTAGTTGGCATACACCGTCCGGGTTGTTCCCCAAAAAGCTACTGAACCGCCTTTCCGGTTGAGCATGCTTTCTTCTCCGATGGTGGCAATCGTTCCGTCATAAGGCATGATATCGCACGACGCAGTTATCCACAACGGGAGATTGGCGTTTGTGAAGTTCGTAAAGTCGTTCTGACGGAGCACAGCTTCGTGTGAAATCTGAATTTCCGAGCCGTGTCCGGCGTAGTCCATGATAAGCGCGCCTTGTGCCTGCTGCTGTTTGATCAGCGAAGATACGTCGGGGTAGGTGTTGCCGGTCGCCGATGTAACGCGTGTATAGGCATCCCACATGACCTTCTTGATTTGGTAACCGGGATACTCAGACATGATCAACTCGGCCGTTTGATTCACGTCGCGCATGTGGAGGTTGTTATTGCCGTCGTCGCCCATGAACATAATGACGTTCTCCCAGCTACCGGCATTCTTGTTCTCGGCGTAGGACAGGGTTTTGTCGACCATCGTCTGTGCGTCGCTGGCGTTGCTGACAGGGAAGCGACCCACTCCGATGTCTTCTTTGTCGCGCGACTGCAGGTCGCCACCTTCGCCGTCGTCCATCAGTGTGAACCATCCGTCATTGACGTAGCAGTCGGTCAGACTGAACGAGTTCTCGCTTTCATACGCCAGGAGGTAGTCGTCAGGATTGAGCTTACTGCATTCGTCGGAAAGCATCCGGTTGTCCCATACGCAGTCGCCGAACAATAGGAGCGACTTGGGCAACTGGCTATTGTCTGTAGCCCGGTCGTACATCATCTTGAGATAGCGGCGGAAAGCCATTGCGTCGGGCGTGCCGCTGGAGTATTCGTTGTAAAGCTCATCGGCCGGTATAATGCTGACCGTGATACCATCGTGCTTCCGATGAAACGCTGCCAGTCGCCGGGCTTGTGCCAGCAGCTTCTGACTGGTAGGAATGATGATGACCATATCGACATTCTTGTCGGCATGATGGTCTTGAGGGGTAATGGTGTGGACGTATTCGGGTACGGCAAACGAGCCGTTCCGCAGGTCGGGCGCAGGCCTTGGCGTATCGTAGGCAATGGAGATATAGTCCAAACGGGCAGGGCCACCCGACAAGACTGTGATAGAGATGGTATCGGTGGCCTGTAGATTGTGCGTGATGTAGGTGCGTTCCACCTCAAAGCCTTTGTCAAACTCGTCGCGGGGTCTTACCCATATCTTCCCGAGAAGCGAGTCGTTGACGGCAATGGAGACTTCTGAGGGATACCGCCCCGTAGTGATGCCGACAGAGAGCTTCCCGTTCTGAGTCTTCGATGCATTGGCGAGCGTATACTTATAAGTCTTGTCGGCATAAAGGGGTGTTTTCTCAAAGAGGTTTCTACCTCCCGGGAACCATGCGTAATTGTCGACTTCATGCAAGGAATGATAGTCGTCGGCTGTCGGGTAATTGTCGTTGAGGAAAGCTGTAGGGTCTACCGTCAGTGGTTCTGCGTCGTTTTCGGTCAGGAAGTAGTAGCCATACTGCGAGTAAGGGTTGCGCGTGCGGCGTGCGGCGTCCTTGTTGTCCCAGCTGACCGGCCCGCACCCGTAGAACAACCGCCGTCCGTCCACTGTGCAGGTAGGCACTTCGGGCAGGTCGTCGTGCTTCCGTAAGTCGTCATCGCCGAGTACTTCGTTCTGCAGATGCCCGCCATAGCCGTATATCTTCACCTTGTCGGGATGTGTGAACCCGGCTTGCCGAATCAGTGCCGGGGTGAGTTGATAGATGCCGTCGGCCGGTATGCGTATCTTCGCCCATTTGCCTGTTTCCAGGACAGAATGCTTGGCATAGCGAGAAGTCTTTGTCGGTGCCTGGCGCATCATCCGGCGGACACTCCGACGAACCGGGCGTGCCGTCAGGGCTATCATGAAGCTGACGAGAAACTGTTTCCGTCCTCCACGCTCGACGATGGGAACGAGCGAGAACTCCAGCGAGCCTTGTTTGCGCGCAACGGTTATCTGCCGGAATATCTCGGGCATGCTGTCCGGCTTCTCTTTCGTGATGGCACGGTAGAGGGCTTCGTCGCGCCGGCTCATGTCGATGAACTCCGGATACCGAATCTCCAGGTCGTATACCGAGTCGGCGTAGTTTTCGCCCAGGGGAATGGCATATGAGAAGCGTGGCAGCACGGAGTCGATGGCGATGTCGTCAACGGTAAGGTTGAAGAATCGCTGTGTCTGCGCATTCATTGCTAGACAGGTGAACCACGAGAGAAGTCCTGTAATTGTACGTTGAATGTTCCGTTTCGTCATTGTGTCAGGGGATGGGGGTGAATGGATTTACTTGCAGTTGAACTCGAGCACTTTGTGCTCTTCCAGATAGCCTTCGAAATGGTCGTCTATCAGCACCGGGGCGCATGCTTCGGGGCAACCGGTGTAGAGGATGTCGCCCGTCTTCAGGGTAAAGAATCGGCTGATGTAGCTGATCAGTTCGTCGATGCGGAAGAGCATATCGGCCGTACAGCCTTGCTGAGCCGTCTGCCCGTTGATATCGAGATGGAAGTGGAGCTGTCGGAGGTCGGGCAGTCGGTCTTTTCCGATCCATTCGCCGATTGTCGCTGCGCCGTCGAAGCTCTTGCAAAGTTCCCAGGGCAGCCCTTCTGCGCGGAGCTTTTGCTGCAGTTCGCGCGCCGTGAAGTCGATTCCCACCGTAACGGCATCGTAGTATCGGTGGGCGAATCGCTCGGGAATGGTCTTTCCGAGGCGACAGATGCGTACCACGACTTCTGCTTCGTATTCGATGCGCCCCAGATGGTCGGGGACGAAGAACGGCTTCCCGCCTTTCAGGAGAGCCGAGTCGGCCTTGGCGAATATCACGGGTGTCTTCGGTTTATATAACGTCGTGTGCAGCGATTTATTGTGCCCGGCATAGTTCATGCCGGCTGCCAGTATCTTCATAACAAGCTGTGATTATGACAACGTTTTTTCATCATTCTCCTTCGCCCCGCACGTACACCCGGCGGTAGTGTGCCCCGATGTCGTACAGCTTTCCCTCCTTGACCAGGCGGTCGGCCAGCCGGTAAGCGTTTGCGATGGAGAGATGGAGCCGATGGCGCAGGTCGGCAACGGTGATGCTGGGGTAGTTGTCGAAAAGTTCGTCGAGTGCCGCGTCAATCTCTTCCGGCGTAGGCACGGCGGTCGGGCTTTGGTGATAGGTAATGTTTTCGAACTTGGTATCTGAGAGCGACTTCATCATCTCGGAATCGGGGCGGAAGTTAACCGTTCTCACGCCTACGTTGCGCAGCCGGCGGCGTTGGGTCTTCGGGTCTTCGTAGATGTCGCCTTTGGCAGCAATCGAGAAGTACCCGATGCCCGGCAGATGAACACTGTTGCCCGCTTTCAGCTCGCTGACTATTTCGTTCTTCAGCGAGATAATCGTCGAAACGACATCGCCCTGTGTGAGCGCGGTAGCGTTCTGTATGTTCCGGGCCAGTCGGTCGGCCTCGACGGTCTGGTTGTCTACGATTACGATTCTTTCTGTCATCTTCTCCGACAGCTTACCGTAGTTCTTGGTCAGTTTGTACTTTACAGCCATATCTCTTTGGGTTTAATGGTTACGATGGGTTCGGTCGGACAGACAGTCTTCCGCTGTATCTGTCGGATTTCTGTAAGGAGTGCAACGCCTTTTGTTCCGCACTGTGTCATCAGCCTGTACCGTTCCCTGTAAATTATCAGCATGCTGATAACTTTTTATCACACCGCTGATAACTTTTTATCAGCATGCTGATAATTTTTTATCACACTGCTGATAATTTCTTACCAGCATGCTGATAACTTTTTATCACTCTTCTGATAACTTTTTATCAGTACGCTGCGAACTTCCTTCTTCCTCTTGCAAAGATAAGGCAAATACGGAAGAAATCCAAGCGGAACCCTTAAAGAAATTCCGCACGATGGATTCGTACATGTGCTTAGACATGCTTCTGCCTGACGCGGGCACAAAGAAGCGGCAATCGCCGGCATGAAACGAAAAAACCGCAGAGGTCTTCACAGACTTCCGCGGCTCAGAAATATGCAGTAAAATCGACTCTATTCCGCAGCGAGGGTAAACCGCTTGTAGGCGATTACCCGAAGCTCCTTGTCCTGCCGCTTCAGCCACTCGGCAACGCTTGCCTTGTCGCCGTCGCCGAACTGGAACTCCTGGTCGACGAGACAATTGTCCTTGAAGAACTTGTTCAGACGACCCTTGGCGATGTTCTGAATCATATTCTCGTTCAGGTTGGCAGCCTTCTCCGCGCTGACGGTCTTCTTGATTTCGATGGCCTTGTCGGCTTCCTCGCGGGTCAGCCAACCCTTGCTGATATTCGACTCGATATGGTCGTCGCTATCAACCAAATTGGGATTGATGCCCGCCTTCTTGATGGCAGCCACAACAGCTTTTTCGACCTGCTCTTCCTTCGTCTTCTGTACAGCCACGTTGAACTCTTCGTCCTTTACCGACTGTGGAACGGATGCTTCGTCGAGGGCTACCGGCTTCATGGCGGCTACCTGCATGGCAACCTTGTGGCCGGCTTCAGCGTTGTTCTTGCTCAGCTGGGCGATGGTAGCCAGGGTGTGCTTGCCCATGTGGTCGTATACGGAGAGATTCTCGCCCTCGAGGAAGTTGTAACCGTCAAGCTCCATCTTCTCGCCCGTAATGCCCGAACGATGCTGAACGGCAGTTGCCGCGTCGTCGCCATTGGCCAGTTTGAGAGCTTTCACCTCGTCGAGCGACTTTGCGCGTGCGGCTACGGCAGCGTCGAGGATGTCCTGCACGAGGGCGATGAAGTCCTTACCGTTGGCAACGAAGTCGGTCTCACACTTTACGGCTACCATAGCAGCGAAGCCGTCGACGGCTTTCACGAGTACGCAGCCATTGGAAGTCTCGCGGTCGGAACGCTTTGCTGCAATTGCCAGTCCCCGCTCGCGGAGCAAGTCCTTAGCCTTGTCGAAATCGCCTCCAGCCTCGGTGAGGGCATTCTTCACATCTGCCAGTCCGGCACCGGTCATGGTGCGGAGCTTCTTGATATCTTCTATAGATACAGCCATTTTCTATTTCTTTTGCTTTAGATGATTGTTGTAAATGAATGTGGGCGTCGACGTGTGCCGATGGAGACGATTCCATCTCCATGAGCACCTGTCAATGCCCATTGATAGTCTGTCTGTGTATTATTCAGCAGCAGGAGCCTCTGCCTCCGGAGTTGCTTCTGCTTCCAAAGTTGCTCCTTGCTTCGGAGCATCCTCTTGCTTCGGAGTATCCTCCTCTGCCTTGCGGGCAGCACGTCTGGATTTAGCCGTATCGGCCTGCTCAGCAGCAGCCTTCTCATCGGCTTTCTCGGCCTTGCGCTCTTCCAAACCTTCTGCGATGGCATCGCAGCAAGCTGTCAGGATGACCTCTACAGATTCCTTTGCGTCATCGTTGGCCGGGATGACATGGTCGATGTTCTTCGGATCGGAATTCGTATCGACAATACCGAATACGGGAATACCCAAACGGTTGGCCTCCTTGACGGCAATGTGCTCCTTCATAACGTCAACGACGAAGAGAGCTGCCGGAAGACGGGTCAGGTCGGCAATGGAGCCGAGGTTCTTCTCGAGCTTCGCACGCTGACGCGAAATCTGGAGGAGCTCACGCTTGGAGAGATTGGCAAATGTGCCGTCGTTCATCATCTTGTCGATGTTCGTCATTTTCTTCACAGCCTTACGAATGGTAGGGAAGTTGGTCAGCATGCCGCCGGCCCAACGCTCGTTCACGTAGGGCATGTTCACAGCTGAAGCCTTTTCGGCAACAGTCTCCTTAGATTGTTTTTTAGTAGCGACGAACAGAATCTTCTTGCCACTCTTGGCAATGGCTTTGAGAGCCTCGGCAGCTTCGTCAATCTTGGCTACCGTCTTGTGAAGATCGATGATGTGGATACCGTTGCGCTCCATATAGATATAGGGCTTCATAGCCGGATTCCACTTGCGATGAAGATGTCCGAAATGACATCCTGCCTCTAATAACTGGTCAAAGTTTGTTCTTGACATGTTGTTTCGTTTTGTTTGTTTACTTTCTTTTTAATTCTTTCTTGGCGAATGAGCTTTGCCGAGCTTGTTAGAATCAACCGGCGGGTAGTCCCCCGATAAAGGAGTCGCGCCAGTTTAGATACTAAACCTTTCTTTTCCCTTTGAAGTCTTGGGCTTTAAAGCTTCAACTTTATCATCAGACACTACATATCATAAAGCTTAAAGTTCAAACTTCAATGTTCAAAGGAAATATTAACGCTTGCTGAACTGGAAGTGAGCACGAGCCTTCGGCTGTCCTGGCTTCTTGCGTTCAACCGTACGGCTGTCGCGTGTCAGGAATCCGTGATCCTTCAGATTCTTCTTGTCTTCAGCGTTCACCTTGACGAGGGCACGGGCAATAGCGAGGCGAAGTGCCTGGCTCTGACCGGTAAAACCGCCACCATCGAGGTTGGCCTTAATGTCATACTGACTTTCCACACCAAGCAACTGCAACGGCTGCTTCACAACATACTGCAGGATAGCTGATGGGAAAAACTCTGCTAAGTCTTTCTTATTGATTGTGATCTTGCCGGTTCCTTCTGTAAGGTATACACGAGCAACTGCGCTCTTCCGGCGACCGATTGTGTTGATTACTTCCATCTTACACCTTATTATTTATACTGGTTAATATCAATTGCCTTTGGCTTCTGTGCCTCGAGTCCGTTGAGTTCAGTACCTTCGATAACGTGAAGGTTTTTCATCAGAGAGCGGCCGAGGATGCCCTTTGGCAGCATGCCTTTGACAGCGTGGCGAATTATCTTGTCAATACCATTCTTAGCTTTGCGAAGCTGAGCCGGAGTATTGAAACGCTGACCACCGGGATAACCAGTATAGCGCGTGTAAACCTTGTCGGTCTCCTTCTTGCCTGTGAAGACTACCTTGGCGGCATTGATAATAATTACATTGTCGCCACAGTCTGTGTGTGGTGTAAAGTTGGGCTTGTACTTCCCGCGAAGAATCTTTGCCACCTTGGAGCAGAGACGACCAACCACCTGATCAGTAGCGTCGATAACCACCCACTCCTTCTTAGCTGTTTCCTTGTTGGCGGAAATAGTCTTGTAACTTAAAG
>CAUVFB010000034.1:0-11215 GCA_963551095.1 uncultured Prevotella sp.
TTCATTTACAGATACAAAAAGAAGACTCCGTGGCATCACTGCTGAGAGTCTTCACACAAATTAGAGAGTTATAAAAAATCAGGTATTTTATTGATTCTAGTGTGTTTATTTCTTGCTTATAATATCCATACCGGCTTCTACTGCCTTCATATTCAACGGTATCAGATCGTGATGACGTTCTGGAAGACTTTTGTAGAGAGCCTTCTTGAGTCCGTCAGTACTTACGACAGGACATACTTTGAGCAGTCCTCCCAGGACAATCATATTGAAAACCTTGGCGTTTTTCAACTCTGCTGCCTTGTCCATAGCGTCTATCCGATAGACGAAAATATCTTTCCGATTAGGCGGATTGATAACTCCAAAGCCGTCATAGATAAGGATTCCACCTTCTTTAACTTTCGGCTCAAATTTGTCAAGCGATGGCTGATTGAGAACTATAGCAACATCATAACGGCTCAAAATAGGAGACGAGATGCGATCGTCGCTGACAATGACCGTTACATTGGCTGTTCCACCACGCTGTTCCGGCCCGTAAGCAGGCATCCACGTAACCTCCTTGTCTTCCATTAGTCCCGAATAAGCCAGGATTTTACCCATTGAGAGAACGCCTTGCCCTCCGAAACCGCTGATAATTATTTCTGTTTTCATAATTTGATACTTTTGTTTTAGATACAGTCTGTCCCTTTTTCTTCCTATTGTTGAAGAACAATGGGACTGTGCAGACGTTGATGAACGAAACGGATCATTCGGATTATTTCTGTCCAGTAGTATCTTTCAAATCGCCTTTCACGTACTCTGGGAACATATTCTCACGCATCCACTCATTCGCTTTTACTGGGCTGAGTTTCCAACCACTGTTGCAGGTGGCTACAATCTCTATAAGCGAACTGCCTTTCCTCTGCATACTGGCCTCGAAAGCCTTTCTGATAGCCCTCTTCGCCTTGTTAATGGCGGCTACTGTATCAACGCTCTGACGTGTAACATAGCAGGTTCCCCGAAGCTTACTTGCCAGTTCCGTGATGTTAAGAGGATATCCATGCAGGTCCGGATCACGTCCATAAGGACATGTTGCTGTTACTTGGCCGAGCAAAGTAGTCGGTGCCATCTGTCCACCTGTCATCCCATAGATGGCGTTATTGATGAAAATGATAGTCAGATTCTCCCCCCTGTTCAGTGCATGGATGGTTTCTGCTGCGCCAATACAAGCTAAATCACCATCCCCCTGATAGGTGAAAACGAGACGATCGGGCCACATTCGTTTGATGCCGGTTGCTACTGCGGGTGCCCGTCCGTGGGCTGCTTCTTGCCAATCAATATCCAAATAGCGGTAAGCGAAGACGGCACAGCCTACCGGACAAACCCCGACAGTCTTGTCTTCCATACTCATATCTGCAATCACTTCCGCTACTAACTTATGTACCATACCGTGTGAACAACCCGGACAATAGTGCATTATCGTGTCGTTCATCAGTTTGGGCTTCTCGTACACCAGGTTTTCCGGTGCAATTATATCGTTTGTCATAATGCTTTTCTTTTGATTTGCTATAAAATCATCTTCTTTTTCAATGCCTCAACAATCTCGTCCGGATCGGGAACGATTCCACCAAGACGTCCGAAATGTTCTACAGGCACAGCACCATTGACTGCCAGTCTGACATCTTGCACCATCTGTCCGGCATTAATCTCGCTGACAAGAATGCCTTTCTTTCCCCTTGCCAGTTCGGCAATCTGTTTACTTGGGAATGGCCACAAGGTAATAGGACGAAACAATCCCACCTTAATGCCCTCGACACGAGCCTGCTCTAAGGCTTTCTCGCCTATACGCGCAGCACTCCCGAAACTGACAATCAGATAGTCGGCATCCTCACATTGCTGTGTCTCAAAGCGCACTTCGTTCTCCTTTATCCGGCTGTATTTTTCCTGTAAATGAAGGTTACGCTCCTCCATTACTTCGGATTTCAATTCAAGGGATGTAATAATATTAGGCTGGCGGTCTGCAGTCTTACCATAGGATGCCCACGGACATTCTTTCTTGACTTCTTCTTCGGTTCGACGCGGCCTCATTGGTGGCAACACAACTTTCTCCATCATTTGACCAATAACGCCATCAGACAGAATCATTGCGGGATTACGATACTTGAAAGCCAGTTCAAAGGCGAGGTCGACAAAGTCTGCCATCTCTTGAACAGAGCTCGGTGCCAGCACAATAACGTTGTAGTCGCCATTTCCACCACCACGTGTCGCCTGGAAATAGTCGCTCTGACTCGGCTGGATAGTACCCAATCCTGGACCTCCACGCATCACATTGACAAACACACCGGGGAGTTCTGCACCAGCCATATAGCTGATTCCTTCCTGCATTAGAGCTACACCTGGGGAAGAAGAGGTGGTCAGTACACGTTTGCCAGCGCCAGCACCACCATACACCATATTAATAGATGCCACCTCACTCTCTGCTTGTAGAACTACCATTCCTGTAGTTTCCCAAGGCTTAAGAGTCGATAACGTTTCAATAATTTCACTCTGTGGAGTAATCGGATAGCCAAAAAAGCCGTCAGTACCACAGCGAATGGCAGCGTGGGCTATCGCCTCATTGCCTTTCATCAAAGTTACTTCTTGTTCTGCCATAGTCGTTATTCCTCCACTTTCTTGCGATAAACTGTTATACAGCCGTCCGGACAAACTACCGCACACGACGTACAACCAATACATAACTCTGCCTTTGCAGGCTCCACGTAGGGATAACCGTGGACATTCACTTTCTTCTGCGCCAATGCAATAACATCCTTCGGACAGGCAACGATACACAACTGGCATCCCTTACACCTGTCGGTATTTACTACAATGGCTCCTTTCATCTTGCTCATAGTTTTTGTTTCTAAGGGTTAAAAGCCGATGCCGGTCAAGGATTGTAAGCGTCCTTGTTGTAGAAATTCAGTATATCTTCCAGCATCTGCTTCGCTTCTACTGCGGGAGAGTTAGGGTCTAGCTCTACTGCTTCCATATAATTATCAAGCGCATGCTTCCAGTCGCCTTTTTTTCGATATTCGTTTCCTTTGCGGAAATATTCCTCTGCTGTCATGATTCTTAGTTGACTGGTCGGTGAATAGGCAAGTCCATAAATTACAAGTAAACTTGTTGGTGAGTAGCCAGTCTTAACAACAAAGCAGAAAAGGTGCATTCCACATACTGACACCTTTCCGTGCAAGCATTCACACCACAAGTTCCTTTCTTCTTAATATCTTGTTCGCGTTTATAATTAGTTTCATGGATTCTCCAAACACGGGCAACCCAGCCACTTGTCAACTCATAGACAAGTCTACTTGTAGTACTCTTTCTTCCCGGCAGCCAAGGTGTTCTTCATCAGCGAGCAGATGGTCATTGGGCCAACTCCTCCCGGAACTGGGGTGATATAAGAGCAGAGAGGTGCCACTTCATCAAACTTCACATCGCCATTAAGCCGGAATCCACTCTTGCGCGTAGCATCAGGAACACGCGTTGTACCCACATCAATGACAACGGTACCTTTCTTCACCATATCGGCTGTTACGAAGTCAGGGCGTCCAATAGCAGCAATGATAATATCAGCTTCAAGACATTCTTCTTTCAACGTAGCAGAATGGGAGTGGCACACCGTTACGGTAGAGTCGCCAAACTGCTTCTGCATCATCAGTTGTGCCATAGGTTTGCCGACGATATTACTGCGTCCGAGTATCACACACTTCTTACCTGAAGTTTCAATGTGGTAGTGCTGTAAGAGTGTAAGGATTCCTAATGGCGTTGCTGAGATAAAACAAGGTAACCCGATAGCCATACGACCGACATTAATAGGGTGGAATCCATCCACATCCTTGCGGTAGTCGATGGTCATAATAATCTTCTGCTCGTCGATATGCTTCGGTAGCGGCAACTGAACAATGAATCCATCAACATCCTCATCCTTGTTAAGACGATCCACACAAGCAAGAAGTTCTTCCTCGGTCGTATCCTCTTCATAACGAATGAGGGTGGATTTGAATCCACACTGCTCGCAGGAAAGTACCTTGTTCTTCACGTAAGTCTCGCTGCCTCCGTCGTGTCCGACAAGTACAGCTGCCAAATGTGGCTGTTTACCACCACTGGCTACAATGTTCTTTACTTCTTCGGCAATCTGCTTTTTAATAGCAGCAGCTGTAGCTTTGCCGTCAATCAATTGATATTCCATAAGTATTCTTATTGATGATTGGTCGTTTTTGTGTGAGAAAGAAGAAAGAAATGGTCGGCATGGCTGTCGCATCCGACCGTTCATGGTTATATTTTGGGCATCCCGGGCATGCCTTTCATCCGGCTCATCATTCCCGACATCTTCGATCCAGTTACCATCTTCATCATCTTGCGGGTTTGGTCGAACTGCTTAATGAGGCGGTTCACCTCCTGAATGTTCGTTCCCGAGCCTTTGGCAATGCGTTGACGACGGGATGTATTGAGCAGTTCCGGGTTGGTACGCTCTCTTGGTGTCATACTTTGGATAATGGCTTCAATTCCCTTAAAAGCATTGTCGTCGATGTCGACTTCGCGTATTGCTTTTCCAACACCGGGAATCATAGAAGCCAAATCCTTCAGATTTCCCATCTTTTTTATCTGCTGTATCTGTTTGTAGAAGTCGTTGAAGTCGAACTGATTCTTCTGAATCTTCTTCTGTAGCTTCCTTGCTTCCTCCTCGTCGAACTGTTCTTGGGCACGCTCAACCAGCGAAACGACATCCCCCATACCGAGGATTCGGTCTGCCATACGGGTTGGATGGAAAGTGTCGAGAGCTTCCATCTTTTCGCCGGTACCGATGAATTTGATAGGCTTCGTTACGATTGTGCGGATAGAAAGAGCTGCACCACCGCGGGTATCACCATCGAGTTTGGTGAGGACGACACCGTTGAAGTCAAGCCGATCATTAAATTCCTTGGCTGTATTCACGGCATCCTGACCGGTCATGGAGTCGACAACAAAGAGCGTTTCGTCCGGATTGATGTGGTTTTTCAGGTTTTCTATCTCGTTCATCATCTGCTCATCAACCGCCAAACGGCCTGCGGTATCGATGATGACAACGTCGTTTCCCTTAGCCTTTGCTTCACGGAGAGCGTTGTCGGCTATCTCGTTGACATTCTTATTGTCGGGTTCCGAGTAAACGGGAACGCCTACTTGTTCTCCCACAACTTTCAACTGCTCGACGGCAGCTGGTCGGTATACATCGCAGGCAACAAGAAGTGGATGCTTGTGTTCTTTTGTTTTCAGCAAGTTAGCAAGCTTTCCCGAGAAAGTAGTCTTACCCGATCCTTGAAGTCCGCTCATCAGTATGACGGCTGGTTTATGCTCCAAATTCAGCCCGACAGCCTCTCCGCCCATCAATTCTGCCAGCTCATCGTGAACGATTTTCACCATCAGCTGACCCGGCTTCACGGCTGTAAGCACATTCATTCCCAAAGCTTTTTGCTTAACGGTATCGGTGAACGATTTTGCCACCTTGTAGTTTACATCGGCATCCAGCAACGCGCGCCGTACGTCTTTCAGTGTTTCTGCAACGTTTATCTCAGTTATCTTGCCCTCGCCTTTCAGTATTTTGAACGAGCGGTCAAGCCTATCACTTAAACTTTCAAACATTTCTTCGAGGTATACTTTTCATTCTGTTATATATGCAAAATTAATAAAAAGCAGAAAGAAAGTATCGTTTCCATATTCCATTTAATGTATTTTATAAAAGAAGAAATTATATCTTGCGCACATGATTAAGCTTTGTGCGAAAAACAATCAAAAAAGTTTGCGCATTCGGAAATAATGCTTATATTCGCGGCCGAATCTCCCCCTGCGAACTTCCTCCGGCCTTATCATATAATAAAAGGTAGAGAGACAACGAAGAACTTCTGCTGCCTGCAATTAAGAACAAGACGAGAAATGGAATATTTTATCCATATCAACAACGAGAAGCGAGGTCCTTACAGCATCAACGAGCTGGAGAGGCGCGGCATTGATGCCACTTCGCTTGTGATGGTAAACGGTACAGACCAGTGGATTCCCGCATGGCAGGTAGACGAACTGCGCCCATTGTTGATGAAGCAAGGCTCCACTGACGGTTCGAACGCCGTTTCGCCCAACGAAGAGATCCATACTATCCGCACCGGAAACGCGGATGGGTCTACGTCGCCCCTACACCATCAGGAAGCTGAAGAGCCTGCCGAGGGCAGTCCCAACGGAGAGCCCCCTTACGTAGAGGCTCACCCCATCGACGCAAACGATTATTATCACCGGCGGCCTATAAGGAAAAAGAATCATGGGGGTTGCTTGATAGCAGCGGCAATCGTAGTGGGTGGACTCTTCGCGCTACTCGTTTTCTCGTGTCCCGATGAACGTGCGCACAAAGAAGCGCTCACCGATGCTACGACCAACGCCATTACGCTTGCAACCGAGGGCGACTCTGCCGAAGACAATCATTTGCTGTCGAAAGCCTTTCAGATCATTGGAAAGACCCTTGCAACGAAAGTTATGGGCGAAGCCTTAGACCGGCTCGTTGAGGTAGACAACCACCTCGTCTATTCCACAGGCAAGATTAACCTCGGCGGTAAGGAGCACCTTGTTTCCATCGGAGTCTTGGGGCATGTCTTTACAGTCAATCAGATGATTCTGAACAGGGCTGCTGAGAAATACTACAAGAGAGAAGAACTGAAAGAACAGGACGCGTTGAGGGAGCAGGCAGAGCAGACTATCCAAGAAAAGGTAGTGAACCCGGCTACCGATGCCATCAAGGATATTATCGGTTCCGTAGCCGGCGAAGTAATGGACGAGTTAAGCACACGCAGCCACGCCGGCTCGCGAGCCAACGGAGACAATGATCCGCAAGACTCTATTTAGGTTACCGAGCAGCTCACCCGGACATTTCTCCAACGTATGATGACCTGACAAGATGCCACAACAAGGCATCTTGTCTGTTTTATAACTGCTCCTCAACACTTCCACCGCAGCCACGGCACAGCTCCGGGCCGACCATTCACATTTCCAATTCCATTACCAATGGCAGATGGTCGCTGAATCCATTGTTGAACCGTTTTCCGCTGTAAAAGCGACGGGGCTTCACTCCGCCATATTTCCTGTCTTCTTCCAACAAAAAAGGGGCGTCGGCAATACGGCAGCTACGCACACTGCTCCGTAGCGCTTTGCTGACAAGTATGTGGTCGAGACTCCGCCATTCGCCCTGATAGCGGTAGGTGCTTTTCGCTCCGTTGCGCCCTTTTGCCTGTCGGGAAACATCCACGAGCCCATGGCGGTAAGCCATCTGCAGAGAAGGGCTGTCGTCGTAATCGTTGAAGTCGCCCATCACGATGATTTTCTTCTCCGCCGACAATGCCAGCAGACTGTCCACACACTGGCAGAGCCGCTCCATCACGTGCAGACGGAAAGGCCGCGAACGCTTCTCTCCTCCTCTTCTGCTGGGCGCATGAAGCAGAAAGACGTGCAGCGTGTCGCCATTCTGCACCTCGCCCTCTACGTGCAGAATGTCGCGCGTGGGGCGCATACCCTTCAACGGGATAATACGAACGGTGTCGGCACGCAGGAAACGAAACGAAAAGGGCGAGTAAAGCAACGCCACATCAATGCCGCGGATATCGGGCGAAGCTGTCATCACATATTTGTAGCGCGCCTTTCTCAAAAGCGAATGACGAGTCAGGTCGCGCAATACAATATCGTTCTCCACCTCGCAAAGCCCGACAAGGTCGGGTAGGTGGCAGCCCGACGCGTCTTCGCCGCAGGCAACGATTTCCTGCCCGATACGGTTCAGCTTCTGCCTGTAGCGTGCGCATGTCCAATGGAGGGGCGAACCGGGCAGGAAATCGTAGTCAACCTTCTGCGGGTCATGCCGGGTGTCGAAAAGATTCTCGGCGTTCAGCTCCACTACCCGCAGTCGTTCCTGTCCGCACGACGAGAGAAGCGGCAGCAGAAAGAGAACCGACAGCACCCACAGCCGCACTGCCCCGCTACTCGTTTCCCACAGGGTCAATACGCGGCGCATTGCCGGCATGCCCTCGGCAGTTACGCTGCCCAACTGTATCTTCAGAAAGTCCATAGAGACGGTTTTAGTATTCCTTTTGCAAACTTACACAAAAGAGACAGATTATCAGCCCTTTTATCTTCACAATCTGGCAGAACCCCCTACGCACCCCATCACGGGAGGCTCTGAAAAGCAGCCGTTCGAGACTGGGATTCAAGACCGATTCGTTGCCTTTTACAGCATTCAGCCGGCAGAAGATAAGCATCTGCCCGAGCCGGCAACCGCATCGGACGGAATTTTTTCCCGCATTCGGGCTTGTTTTTCTGCGGGCTTTGTCGTATCTTTGTCCGCATGTAAACGAATTCCCAACACGTTGGGAAATATTTTTCAACATGTTGAGAATAAATTTCCAACATGTTGGGAATTGTTTTCCAACACGTTGAAAATTCATTTTAATGCGTGCCTGCGTGTCGCGCAATGGGCATCTGAATGCGGTTCTGCCCTGGGATAAATCCCGTTTCCTCCCTATCCGGCTCCGGTTTGTCGGGCGAATCCGGGGAATTTCAGCCGATTCCGCTTTTACTGTATCTGATGGAAATCTCTAAATACAAAGAAATATGAGTGTAAAATACAAGTTGATGAAAACCTATGGCCAGCTTCCGAACAACGCGGAATACAAGGCCGTTACGATTGAAAACCTGACCGTGGATTTAGACCGCATGGCGCGGAACATTCAGGGCGCTACGGCTCTCACGCACGGCGATGTCGTCGGAACGATTATCGCCCTGGGCAGCGAGATTGTCCGCGAACTGCGCTCGGGCAACAACGTGCACCTGCGGGGCATCGGTTACTTCTCGATAGCCGTGCGCGGCGAAGTCTACGAAGATCCGCACACCCACCACCGACGGTTGAAAAAGCCCAGCGTGCGCACGGTGCGCTTCCGTCCCGATACGGAAATGATGGACGCGCTCCGCTACACCGAGTTCGAAAACATGACCTACCGCCACGGCACAACGTCGGTTCCGTCGCCGCAGGAGATTGACACCGCGCTCGACGAGCTGTTTGCCGAAAAGCCGTTCATCACCGTCGACGACCTGCGCCGCCATCTCGGTCTGTCGACCACGAACGCCTATCGGATAGCCGACCGCCTGAACACCGAAGGACGGCTCCACAACATCGGCTCGCGCTATCGCAAACTCTACGAGAGAGGCGAGAAAGCCGGCGAATAAGCCGCCGCGTCCCGTCATCAGCTGGCCGGCAACCGTTCGCGCCGGTAAGCCACGTCCGGGAGCCGGTCGTGCGGCAGCCGGAACCCGCGTCGGCGGACGGCGTTAAAAATTGTGTATAACGCAGCGAGGAAGATGAAAAATACGTAAAAGAGTATCGCCCTTTCTCTTGTCGTGCCCTAAAGGATTAACTTTGCACAGCAAAACAAACACATTTTAATTCTTTACACACATTTACACAAGTATCAGAATGACTATGAACAGAAGCAGACTTTTACAACTGATGTTCGTATCCTTCCTGTCTGCAACGCCCGCCACGGGAGTTTGGGCACAGGGAGGCATTGAAAACGTACCCTACAAGGAGACCTTCTCCTCGGAGGAAGCGTTCGGAAAGTTTACCGTCATCGACAGTAACCACGACTATTCGACCTGGCATTACGATGCCGACGACGAGTGTGCACGCTACAAGTACAGCAGCACAAACGATGCCGACGACTGGCTCCTCACCCCGCCCATCCACCTGGAAAAGGGAAAGAGCTACAAACTCTCCTTCGATGCGAAGAGAGCCTACAGCAAAGGCGAACTGTTGGCAGTCGCTTACGGACAGGGCAGCGACCCGACAGCATACACCGTGCTCGAGCCGCGGATTGAGCCGACATCCGACTGGACACCTACGACGGTGGAAGTAACGCCGACCGATAACGGCGACTACCGCTTCGGCTTCCATGCCATCAGTCCGAAGAACCTTTTCTATCTCCGTCTCGACAACATCTCAGTCGTCGAAGCCGCCTCTTCATCCACTCCCGGCCAGGTAACCGACCTGACCATCACCGCAGGCGCAAAGGGAGCCGTAAAAGCAACCGTCAGCTTCAAGCTGCCCACACTGACAAAAGACGGGCAGCCCCTGGACAATATCTCGGCAGTGCGCATTCTGCGGAACGACGAAGAGATTCTCTCCAAGGCGAATCCTGCCGTCGGCGGAAGTTTCAGCCAAACGTTTGAGGGCGGACTGCACGGTATGAACACCTTCCGGGTTATCGTTGCCAATGCTGCGGGCGACGGCGAGGCTGTCAAGGATTCGGTATGGCTGGGCGAAGACTACCCGATGCCGCCGACCGACATAAAGGTTACCGACAACGGAAGCAACCTCTCCATCGCATGGAAAGCACCCGGCGAGGTGGGCGCGCATGGCGGATATGTCGACCCGGCAAGCCTGAAATACAACGTCTATGACTATACCGAGACCAAGAAGACCGCCAACCCCACTAAGCGCAATTCCTTCCTCGACGACGACGCGGATGTCAATTCGTACAACAATCCGCTGTTCTACTACGTCAGCACGGTTACGCCCATCGGCGAAAGCAAGTGGGGCAAGTCGGAACAGATTTACGTAGGCAAGCCCATCACGCTTCCCATCTACGACAATTTCCCCAATGGCTTCCCCACAGGCGACATCAACTGGTGGTTCCCGAAGGAGGGCTGGGTATTCACGTCGACCAAAAGTGCCGACAACGCCGGCGGCAGTATGATGCAGAACGTAGCCGGCAAAGCGGTGATAGCCACCAGCAAGATTACGCTGAAAGATGACCCCAATCCTTATCTGCGCTTCTCTTATTACGCAATGCCGGGCACACCGAACAAGCTGCGCGTAGTAGCATCGAAGACACAGAAGGACGACCACGAACTGGCAACTATCGACTACTCCACCCTGAACGGCGAAGAGGGATGGCGTAATGTCTCGCTGCCGCTCTCTTCTCTTGGCGGCGACAGTTACATCGTAGTACGCTTCGAGGGCGACGTGGCCGACGCAGCAGCACCCATCTATGTAGACGAGGTGCGCTTCTTCAATGCCGTAGAGGAAGATGTCGCTGTCGGTATTGCAGTCAACAAGGTAGGCAGGGTAGGAACCGACGCTACTGTAAAGGTAACAGTAACGAACAAGGGACTCCAGGTTGCCAAGGACTACAAGGTCATG
>CAUVFB010000035.1:0-11081 GCA_963551095.1 uncultured Prevotella sp.
GGTTCTCTTGAGCTGTATTGGTAGACATAGAGAAGAAAGGGACAGTCGGGTAGAGGAATTCTCTGCCCGACTGTCTTTCCCTTATATTGCGGTGTCGGGGCATCTTAGAGTTCAGCCTCGATAGCCTTCTCTACTTCCTTAAGGTCTGTAGTCGGCTCGAACCGGGCAACAACTTCACCGTTTCGGTTGATGAGGAACTTGGTGAAGTTCCACTGAATGTCGTTCTGCTTGCGTGGTTCAGGGTTGGCTTTGTTGTAGAGGTCTTCCATAACCTTAGCCAAATTCTCCTCGTAAGCACCGCCGGCATAGCCTTTCTGACTCTTCAACCATGTGTAGAGCGGCAGCTCATGGGCACCGTTGACCTCGCTTTTCTTGAACTGAGGGAAGTCAACACCAAACTTTGCAGTACAGAACTCATGGATTTCCTCATCGGTTCCCGGTGCCTGATGTCCGAATTGGTCGCACGGAATGTCGAGAATCTCCAATCCTTTGCCCTTCAGACGGTGGTACATGTCTTCTAAAGCCTCATACTGTGGAGTAAATCCGCAGCCAGTGGCAGTGTTAACAACGAGTAGAACCTTTCCCTTATAACCTCCGAGGCTTACTTCATTTCCTTTCTTTCCTTTCAGATTGTAATCGTAAATTGTCGTCATTGTCTTTTGTTTTGTTTGTTATTTGGGGAATATACGCAGAGGCATACCACCTTGTATGGCTTTTGGCTCCGTTGGTGTCGTGCCTCTGTAATGATTACTTTACCAACAGGTTGAGTGTTGCAAAGGTAACAAATGTTGTGGCTGTCTCAGGCGAAGTAACTTGTATTTTAACCTCAGTTGTGATATCTCATGTGCGATAATGGCTTCTTCAATACTTCTTAACCATACGTTGCAACTGGCATATAGTTCTGCCTATCTCCGTAGCATCTGTCAATGCTTACAAGGAATGACGTGTTGAACATGCCGTAAGGGTAGCGTCTGTTGTCGGTTCTTTCTTTATGGTGGAGTAACGAAGCCTGTTTTGTGGTGCGAAAGTGCCACTTTCACAGAGACAAACGTCCCAGTGTACTGGGACAATTGCCAAACGCCCATCTCGACGATAACAGAAGCACCACCAGGACACATATCCTCTAAAGGGAACGGATGCGCATCCGTAAGGTGCAAGAGAAACCTTATATAAGAAGGTGGAAGCCATACGCCCACCGCAGTAAGGCCGGCCGCGACATGAGCCTCAGCCGCCGGGCGGGGTCGGCTTCCGCTATCCAGGCAGAGAGCACACGGGAAGAGTTGTTAAAGTCTGCCAAATCTGCAGACATCTCGAAATTAAGCGGTAATTTTGTCAGCAACAATGAACAATACAGAACTTCAGCGCATCAAGCAGCGTTACAATATTGTAGGCAATCACGACGGACTGAACCGCGCCCTCGACATCGCCCTGCAGGTAGCACCGACCGACCTCTCCGTACTCATCATCGGCGAAAGCGGCGTGGGAAAGGAAATCATTCCGCGCGTCATCCACGACAATTCGCCGCGCCGCCGCGAGAAATACTTCGCCATCAACTGCGGCTCCATCCCCGAAGGCACCATCGACAGCGAACTCTTCGGACACGAGAAAGGCTCGTTCACAGGTGCCATCGGCGAAAGTGAAGGATATTTCGGCACAGCCAACCGAGGCACCATCTTCCTCGACGAAGTGGGCGAGCTGCCCATGGCAACGCAGGCACGACTGCTGCGCGTGCTGGAAACAGGCGAATACATCCGCGTCGGCGGGCAGGAAATACGCAAGACCGACGTGCGCATCGTGGCAGCCACCAACGTGAACGTGCGGAAAGCCGTCAGCGAAGGCAAGTTCCGCGAAGACCTCTTCTATCGCCTCAATACCATCCCCATCCAAATGCCGCCCCTGCGCGACCGGGGCGGCGACATTCTGCTGCTCTTCCGCCTCTTCGCCATGCAGATGGCCGACAAATACCGGCTTCCGAAGATTACACTGACCGAAGATGCCAAGCAGATCATGCTCCACTACAAGTGGCCCGGAAACGTGCGCCAGCTGAAGAATATCACCGAACAGATGTCCGTGCTCAGCGAGCAGCGCGAGATTACCGCCGACATGCTGAGCCACTTCATTCCCCGCGATACCGAAACGACACAGCTCGCCATCATCCCCAATTCCGGCGGAAGCCACACCTACGAGAGTGAGCGCGAACTGCTCTACAAAATTCTCTACGAACTGCGCGGAAACGTCAGCGAGCTGCGCCGCGACCTCAACAACGTGCGCAAGCAGCTTGAAGAAAGTCGCCAGCTGAACGGTGCAGCAGGCTTCCGCCCCATTCCGTCGGAAACAGCAGGCACATTTCCCGCAACGCCCGCCAAACGACAGACAAACATGGTTGAAGACGCCGAAGCAGAAGAAATATCCGAACCCGAAACACTCAACCTCAACGACATTGGTAAGCAAATGGTAGAAAAAGCTCTCGAACGTAACGGAGGAAACCGAAAAAGAGCCGCACAGGAACTCGGCATCAGCGACAGAACCCTATACAGAAGAATCAAACAATATGGCTTGGACAATCATTAACCGCCCCTTACGCTCGTACTGGACAGACACCATCCTTATACTCTGCCTGCTCAGCCTGACCGCCTGTTTCAGCTATACCTTCAACGGGGCAAGCATCGACTACAACAAAGTACATACCCTACAGATAACCGATTTCCCCATCCGCGCCACCTATGTGTGGGGGCCGATGGCGCCGATGTTCAACAACGAACTGAAAGACGCTTTCGCCAATCATACACGGCTACAACAAGTAAAACGCAACGGCGATATGAAGATAGAAGGCGAGATAACCCAGTATCAGCAACGCAACAAAGGCGTGTCGAGCGAGGGAAACTCTACCCAAACGGAACTCTCGATGACCGTCAATGTCAGATTCACCAACAATGCCAATCACAACGACGACTTCGAACGACAGTTTACAGCAACCGCAAGCTACGACAACAGACTGAGCTTGAACAGTGTGCAGGAAGACCTCGTAAGAAAGATGGTAAAAGAACTGACAGATCAGATATTCAACGCCACGGTTGCCAACTGGTAGCCATCATCACCCCCAACAATGGATATAGCCTACCTCATCAATCATCCCGAAAACCTAAACAAGGAGACGCTCTACAGTCTCCGCAGCTTTCTCGCACTCTACCCCTACTATCAGCCGGCACGGTTACTGCTGTTGCAGAATCTCTTCCTGCTCCACGACCCAACCTTTGACGAAGAGTTGCGCCGTGCATCAGCCTATATTACCGACCGTCGCGTACTCTTCAATCTTGTAGAAGCAGCACATTATCAGTTACGCCCACAAAACAAACAGGAAGCGAAACAACAAAATACACCCCCTGCAGAACCTCTACCGAACAATGAATCTAACGAAAAGCCGGAAAAAATATCAGACCGCACCACCTCGCTCATAGACAACTTCCTCGGGCAGATTCCACAAAATGAGCCAAAGAATGAAGAACAACATCGAAAGCCGACCCCTGTTGATGCCACAGTCGACTATGTGGCCTACCTGTTAGAAACTGAAAACAAACAGGAACAAACCACTCCCGAACTGAAAGGACAGAACCTCATAGACAACTTCATCATCAAAGAAGGCGGAAAGATGACCCTCCAGGAAGAAACCGAGTACGACCCTGAAACCAAAGAAACAACAGAGGAAACAGAAAACAGCAACTCAGGCTACTTCACCGAAACCTTGGCGCGTATCTACATTAAGCAGGGCAGATATTCAAAGGCCTTGGAAATAATTCAGCGATTAAATTTGGAACATCCGAAAAAAAATCGTTACTTTGCAGACCAAATCCGTTTCTTGAAGAAATTGATAATAAACAACAATAAAAAATAATACACGAAATGTACCTGTTATTAATAATTCTTATCGTCATTACAGCCCTTTTGATGATTAGCATCGTACTAATTCAAGAATCAAAGGGTGGAGGCCTCTCATCAAACTTCGCTTCTTCGAATGCCATTATGGGTGTTCGCAAAACTACAGACTTCATCGAAAAAGCCACATGGGGATTGGCTATAACCTTGGTAGTTATCAGCATAGCATCTTCTTATGTCATGCCTTCTACAAATACCGACGAAAGTATTATAGAGAAAACTGCTACTGAAGGAAGTACAACCAATCCAAACAACCTGCCCAACTTCGGTGCCAGTCAGCAGAAACAGACAACCCCAGCAGCGAAAAGCGATGCAGCAAAGGCTCCTGTAACGCCTGTAACACCTGCAAAATAACAGACAGAACGAAAAAACACGACTTATATTTGGCAAAACTAAATAAAAACCGTATCTTTGCAATCGTCTTTAGAAAACGACTATTATGGTGGACGTAGTTCAGTTGGTTAGAGCGTCAGATTGTGGTTCTGAATGTCGTGGGTTCGAGTCCCACCTTCCACCCTCCCACAAGAATAAGCGGAAATCCAGTAACAAAGGATTTCCGCTTTTCTTTTGCAGAGAACTTATCATAGAAAAAGCGAGACTTATCTCTATTAAATAGCCCTTGGCATATTCTATATGTCTATTCATCATCGTGCAATAAATTGATACCATATACTAAACCAATTCAATTCCCAATGCATCGCAACACTGCAGGACTTAGTCTGTAAACATGATACTGCTTTTACTTCCCTAAACATGCCTTTTCGCTTTTTATCTTTGTCCATTCCATTGTTCTTGCATTGTGTATTGTTGATCATTGCGTATGCTGTCAGACTACCGAATAATGATGATTTTGTTCTCACGAATATAGGAAAGCACAAGGGGAAAGAGAGACTCTGACAGTTTTTGACTACCTTTGCCACTACCACGAACTTCATAGCTGATACAAGAAAATGACACTGCAACAACTGGAATATGTGATGGCCGTCTATCGGTTCGGACACTTTGCCAAGGCGGCAGACCACTGTAATGTTACTCAACCGACTCTCAGTTCGATGATACAGAAACTGGAGGAGGAGCTGGGCTTGCGGATATTCGATCGTAAGCGTAAACCTGTCGTGCCCACACAGGCGGGCATGAAAGTAATAGAACAGGTGTGGAAGGTGTTGAGCAGGGCACGGAAGCTGCGGCAGACTGTCGAGGAGGAGAAACAGACACTGACCGGAACGTTCCGTATAGGTGTGCTGCCGACGATAGCTCCGTATCTGATTCCGCGCTTCTTCCCACAGTTAATGATGGAACATTCAGAAATGGACGTGCGCGTTGTGGAGATGAAGACTGCGGATATGAGGCGTGCGATCCGCAACGGCGACTTGGATGCCGGCATTCTCGCCCGCGTGGAGGACTTGAACGACCTTGATTGCCACACGCTTTTCTATGAACAGTTCTACGCTTACGTGGCAGATGGCGACCCGCTGCACGACAAGGATTATATCAAACCGGCCGATTTGTCAGGCGAATTCCTGTGGCTACTGGACGAAGGGCATTGCTTCCGCGACCAGTTGGTGAAGTTCTGCCGGATGAAAGCAGCCGCACGCAGCAAGCAGAGCTACCGCCTGGGCAGCATCGAAACCTTTATGCGAATGGTGGAACAAGGTAAGGGCGTAACGTTTATACCGCAACTTGCCGTAGCACAACTGTCCGAGGAACAACGCCGTTTGGTTCGTCCGTTCGCTCATCCCATTCCGACCCGTGAGATTGTCATGGCCGTTTCGGCGAACTTTATCCGCCGGCGGATGTTGCAGATAATATCGGAACGCGTCCGACAGTGTCTGCCTGAAGATATGCTGACAATACGCCAGAACCGGCAGCACTTGGTTTAGCCGGTATCCCTATCAGGAAGAAGAATTTCCCTGTTATATCAGCACCGGCACAAGGTATTTGGCAAGGCAATAACCTCCGCCTATCAGCCAACACCATAGAAGGGCTGCCAGGAGGAAAGGTTTGAAGCCGGCTTTTCGGAACTTGTCTATACTGGTTTCTGCGCCCAAAGCCGACATAGCCATAGTAAGAAGGAAGGTGTCGAAGGTGTTGATGAACAATACAACGTTTTCGGGTAACAGGTTGAGCGAGTTGAATCCAATCACGACAAGGAAGAGAACGGCAAACCAAGGAATGGTAATCCGGTTGGCCTTCGAGACTTCGTCGCTGCGCTCTGCAACATCCTTTGCCACGAAAAAAGCGATAATCAGCAATACGGGAACAAGCATCATAACGCGTATCATCTTGACAATGATGGCCGAATTGCTCACTGCTGCGCCCATGGCATTGCCTGCTCCGACGACGTGTGCGACTTCGTGGATGGTTGAACCAGCAAAGATGCCCATCCCGTCGGTGGGTAGTGCGAAGATACCCACGCGGTAGAGAACGGGATAGAGGAACATGGAGAGTGTTCCGAAGATGACTACCGTAGCAACGGCGACGGCCGTTTTATAAGGTTTCGGACGAATAGCTCCATCGACTCCAAGAACGGCTGCAGCTCCACAGATAGCACTTCCGCAGGCGGTAAGGAGGGCAATGCTTCGGTCCATTTTCATCAATTTCCCGATGAGTATGCCCAACACGATGGTTCCGGCTACGATAATCGCATCGATAAGAATGGCCGGCAATCCCACGGCTGCCACATCTTGGAAAGTCAGGCGGAACCCATAAAGGATGATTCCGAAACGCAATACGCGCTTACCGCAGAAGGCTATGCCCGGCACCCACGTCTCGGGGAGGTTGTTACGGAGGCTGTTGGCATAGAGCATACCCAGCACAATGCCCACGATCATCGGACTTAGCGAGAGTGCCTTCACCCAGTTCATGTCGCCAATGTAGAAGGCTGCACAGGCGAACAAAGTAATCAGCAATACGCCGTGAAGCATACTGCTACGCTGTTCTGTCAGTTTCATAAACTTACTTTATATGATAGAGAATTTTGTCTCATAAGTTGTTCCGGCAGGCAAAAGTACAAAAAACCATTGGAATGGCCTCCCTTAGGAACGACAAACGGCCCTTCCTTAGGAACGACGAACAACTTTCCTTAGGAACGACAAATGGCCTCCCTTAGGAACGACGAACGGCCTCCCTTAGGAACGACAAATGACATTCCTTAGGAACGACGAACGACTTACCTTAGGAACGACGAATGGCCTACCTTAGGAACGACAAACGGCTTTCCTTAGGAACGACGAATGGCCTCCCTTAGGAACGACGAACGACTTCCCTTAGGAACGACAAACGGCCTTCCTTAGGAGCGACAAACGGCTTTCCTTAGGAACGACGAATGGCCTTCCTTAGGAACGACAAATGACCTTCCTTAGGAACGACAAAAGTCGTTTAACTTAGAGGGCAATTGTCGTTTAACTTAGAGGACGAAAGTCGTTTAACTTAAAGGACAAAAGTCGTTTAACTTAGAGGACGATTGTCGTTTAACTTAAAGGACAAATGCCGTCAAATTTGGCGGATTTATCTCTTATCCATTGATAATTGCAACAGTCCATTATCCATTGTTCCCAGGCACGTACCTCGCGTTTCCAGAGATGAATGACACACTACTTCCCCCCATTTGGCCGACCTCTTATTCAATGTCGGGGAAATCAAGCATGATAAACCAACTTTGCCATAGCCGTTAATATAGGAAAAGATAGCCATTCGGACAGGAAAGGAATGAAAATGAAAGGATACTGGTATCGCTTTTTTTTCGTACTTTTGCAGGGAACAAAAAAAAGAAGCCCGCAATGGATAATAAGAAAGCAACGCTGGAACTGGGCACAAAGTCTGTCGGCAGATTGCTCGCACAATACGCCATGCCGGCCATCATAGCCATGGTGGCGGCCTCGCTGTACAATATTATCGACCGCATTTTTATCGGTCAGGTGGTCGGTCCGTTGGCCATCTCGGGACTGGCGATAACGTTTCCGTTTATCAACCTTGCTGCCGCATTCGGCGCAGGAGTAGGAATCGGTGCGTCGACAACCATCAGCGTGAAACTGGGACAGCGCGATTACACGACGGCCGTCAATATTCTGGGCAACACGGTTACGCTGAATCTCATCATTGGACTCTCGTTCGGCATCGTCTGCCTCGTTTTCCTCGACCCGATACTCCGCTTTTTCGGTGCCAGCGAGGCTACGCTGCCCTACGCCCGCAGCTTCATGCAAGTCATCCTTGCGGGCAATGTTTTCTCACATATGTACTTTGGAATGAACGCCGTGCTGCGTGCCGCTTCGAAACCGCGTCATGCAATGGCAGCAACCCTCTTCACCGTCGCCATGAATATTCTTCTCGACATCCTGTTCATCTGGTGGTGGCACTGGGGCATCAGGGGCGCAGCCTTAGCTACGGTTCTCTCGCAGATGATGGCATTGGCATGGCAGATGAAACTCTTCGCAAACAAGAGCGAACTGCTCCATCTTCAGCACGGAATCTACCGTCTCCGCATGGTTTTGGTAAAGAATATCCTCGCCATAGGCATTTCTCCATTTCTGATGAACGTATGTGCGTGCATCGTGGTCATCTTCATCAACAATCAATTGGTACGCTATGGCGGCGACATTGCTGTAGGTGCATACGGAATTGCCAACAGCATTGCAATGATATTCGTCATGATTGTCATCGGACTGAATCAAGGAATGCAGCCCATTGCAGGATATAACTATGGCGCACAACAGTTCGACAGACTGATGCGGGTGGTAAGACTGGCAATGATAGTGGCTACTGTCATTATGACCGTGGGATGGACGATCGTTCATATCGCCCCCTATGCCTGCGCACGGATGTTTACCACCGACCCAAGCCTCATCAAAGAAGCCATGAAAGCGTTGCAAATCAATATGATGATGTATCCTTTCATCGGCTATCAGATTGTAGTTACAAACTTCTTCCAGTGCATCGGAAAGGTGAAGATTAGCATCTTCCTGTCGCTTTCGCGCCAGCTGATTTTCCTTCTTCCCTCGCTGGCAATACTGCCCCATCTCTTTCAGCTCAACGGTGTGTGGGCCTCGCTACCCGTGAGCGACTTTACGGCTTTTATTGTAGCCGCCGTCATGATGACATACTTTATACGCAAGTTCAACAACCAAAGGAAAGCTGGCTTCGTTCAGCCCGATTTGGAGACAAAACAATAAGTTACTATGGAAAAGAAACTCATCATCAACATAGGACGACAGATTGGCAGTGGCGGACGAATCATTGCCCGCGAACTGGCAACAGAGTTCGGTTGCGAGTTCTACGACCGCGAGATTCTCAACCTGGCAGCTAAGGAAAGCGGATTCTCTAAGAAGTTCTTCGAGCAGAACGATGAACAGAAAGGATTCCTGAAGACCCACTTCCACATCCATTTGCCTTTGATTCCCGACAACAACTTCTACTCCAGCAAATTCTCACAAGAAGGTTTGTACCAGTTTCAGAGCGATGCCATACGCGAAGCTGCCGATAATCATCCGCGCTGCGTGTTCGTTGGACGCACTGCCGACTATGTTTTACGCGATCGGCCTGAAGCTGTCAGCATCTTCGTCAAGGCTTCGATGGACTTCCGCATCCACAGTGTCTGCAACCGAAGAGGCTGTGATGAGGAGTTCGCACGGCATCTGATAGAAGAGGGTGAAAACGAACGGGCGAAGTACTACAACTACTACACGGGCAAGACGTGGGGGCATTCCGAGAGCTACGATCTCTGCATCGACGCGGGCATACTGGGTTTGGAGGCGACACGCGAGGTGATATCCGACTTCATACGTAGGAAAGAAGCCCTGTAAAAGTTGTTTTCTGCATTCAAACATAAAGAGAATAGGAATCAGAATATACTGTAAATCTCTCCTTGTCTAAATCATTACGAACATGAAAGAACCATCAGTTTTAGGCAAAATCATAAACCTTCCGAGAATGCTTGACCGTCGTGGGAACCTAACAGTGGCAGAACAGATGAAGGACGTTCCTTTCAACCTATCGCGGGTGTACTGGGTCTACGACGTACCGGGCGGTGAAAGCCGTGGCGGACACGCTCACCACCATTGCCGAGAGTTCATCATTGCCGTCAGTGGATCATTTACTGTAACGCTGACCGACGGTCATCAGCAATACACCTACCTCTTGAATCATCCCTATCAAGGGCTACTCGTCGATACAGACATCTGGCGTACGCTCGACGATTTCTCCTCCGGAGCAGTCTGTCTAGTGCTTGCCGAAGACCCATTCTTGGAAGAAGACTACATCAGAGACTATCAAGAGTATCTGAAATATATGGCAACGAAATGATAGAAGTAAGTCGCTATACAGCAAAACAGCGCGAAGTGTGGGATCAATTCGCAGGTGCATCGAAGCAGGGGACGTTTCTTTTCAGCCGCAACTACATGGATTACCATGCCGACAAGTTCACCGATCACTCGCTAATCATTCGTCGCAAGGGGCAGATCTACGCACTTCTGCCTGCCAACCAAGTTGGCGACACGCTCCATTCGCACCAAGGACTGACATACGGTGGGCTTCTTACGAACTCAAAAGCAACTGTTTCGGAACTGAATGAGGCGTTTCGAGTTGTCAATAAATATCTTTTCAGACAGGGAATCAGGCATGTTGTCTACAAAGCTATTCCTTGGATTTACCATCAGATACCTGCCGAAGAAGACCTGTATGCCCTCACCAACGTATGCAATGCGCGATTGTCGGTACGCCATGTTTCGTCTGCCATTCTCCTGAGAAACCGTATGAAGTTTGCCGAAAGCCGTCGGAGTGGTATTCGGAAAGCCTTACGCAAGGGCGTAACAGTGAGCGAAAGCACCGACATGGCAGCTTTTTGGACGATTCTCAACAACAATTTAGAACATAAATACAGCGTTCATCCCGTCCATACACTTGCCGAATTACAACTCCTGAAAGCCCGTTTTCCAGAAGCAATACGACTCTTTATAGCTTTCAATACTACGGGGACGGCAATCGGCGGTACGTTGATTTACGAAACTCAGCAGGTTGTCCATACGCAGTATATCTCGGCTTCGCCAGAGGGAAAAGCCAGCGGCGCACTCGATTTGCTCTTCAGTTATATAATAGAAAAGGTATATGCCGACCGCAACGGCTACTTAGACTTTGGCAAAAGCAGCGATGGCAAC
>CAUVFB010000036.1:0-11051 GCA_963551095.1 uncultured Prevotella sp.
TTCAATGTTTCACTAATTCGTGTCCGTCAACATTCCAACAAGCCTTGTTCGTGGGGTCAACAAGCTTTGTTGGTATGAGCAAAGCGGCACTTTCGCCCGGCCGGCACTATATCTTTCCCAATATTCTGTCCATCACCCAGTTGGTAGGTGTAGCACTGACGCTTGTACAATCGCACAGCCCGAAGCCCTGTAAGTCTTCGATTACTGCCTTGATAATGGGCAGTTGAACATAAGGCGGATTAGGAACTTCAATGGAATTAAGCCCTTCGCTCGTATAGAGATGGATGGGTTCGTAGGTGTAAACCGAGAAAGCCAGCCTGCCTTTCGTACCGAATATCTCTATTCTGTCTTCCCGTGCACTCTCGTGGGCGGCGAAACACCAGGCTCCGCTACCATTCAATCCGTTCTCAAAGTGGAACACTGCGTTCACCGTATCTTCTACATTGTACAGCCCGGCACGGTTAGACGTGTAGCCATGTGCCTTTATTATCACTCCGAAGAAGCTCTGAAGCAAGTCCAGCTGATGAGGAGCGAGGTCGTAAAAATAGCCGCCTCCCGAGATATGCGACTGCAATCGCCACGGCAACTGTTCGTTCTGCTTATAGTCAAGGTCGCGTGGTGGAACGGCGAAACGCACTTGCACCGTAAGCACCTTGCCTATCTCGTTCTTCTCGATCAAGGCTTTCACCTTGTTGAAGTACGGCAGATAACGACGGTAATAAGCTACATAGCACGGCACTCCCGTCTGCTGCGCAATACGATTGATGCGTACACAGTCTTCATATGAGGCTGCCAGCGGCTTTTCTATGTAGCAGGGCTTACCCGCACGCATTGCCATGATGGCGAAAGTAGCGTGGGCAGAAGGTGGCGTAGCGATGTAAACGGCATTCACATCCGGGTCGTCGACCAGCTCTTGGGCGTCCGTATACCATTTGTGTATACTGTGCCGCTCGGCGTATGAACGCGCTTTCTCTCTGCTGCGGCTGAACACTGCCTCGACGTGCGAGCCAGGTATCTCGTTGAAAGCCGGTCCCGACTTCAGTTCAGTAACCTCCCCACATCCTATGAATCCCCAACTGATTTGTTTCATCTTCTTCTCGTTAAACGAATCATACCATCACAGACAGTCGGCCAACAAGCCTGATCAGGATGATAGTTCTGCAAAAATACTAAATTAATTCCAACTCTCAAGGCTTACGTTTTGAGTTTTTCGTAACTTTGCGGAAAAGAATTCGGAATGGAGAATCGGGATTACAGCCTTCTTTTCGGAGATGGAAACAGCTATTGATTCATACATTCCGAAGAGCCAAGACAGAAAGATATGATTATAAAGAAATCCGAGTTTGTCATCTCTGCCCCCAGTATACAGAAATGCCCGGCCGACAATAAGCCTGAATATGCCTTTATCGGACGCTCGAACGTGGGCAAGTCGAGTCTCATCAACATGCTTTGCCATCACAAAGGGCTGGCCAAGACTTCAGCAAAGCCGGGAAAGACGTTGCTGATTAACCATTTCATCATCAACAACGAATGGTATCTGGTAGACCTGCCGGGCTACGGTTATGCCAAGAACTCGAAGACGATGCGCAACAAGATCGAACAGATGATTGCACAGTATATCCTCCAGCGCAGACAGCTCATCAATGTTTTCGTACTCATCGACATCCGCCATGAACAGCAGAAGATTGACCGTGAGTTTGTCGACTGGTTGGGTGAAAGCAACATTCCTTTCTCCATCATCTTCACAAAGGCCGACAAACTCACTCCGGGCAGGGCGAAGAACAACGCTTACGAGTGGATGAAAGCTCTCGAAGACCGATGGGAAGAGCTACCGCCTTACTTCATTACATCTGCAGAGAAAAGGTTGGGGCGCGACGAAGTACTCGGCTATATTGAGCAAATCAACTTTTCCCTGAATGCAGAGAAGCTGCCTGCCACGGAAGAGAAAGGCAACTATGAACACCTAACGACCGACGACGACGACAATGGCACAGACTCCTTATCTTGACGTACAGCATCTGAGCAAGAGCTTCGGTGCGCGGACACTGTTCGAAGACATATCGTTCTCCATTGCCGAAAGGCAGAAAGTGGGATTAGTGGCGAAGAACGGAACGGGCAAGTCGACTCTTCTGTCCATCCTTGTGGGTAAGGAGGGCTACGATTCGGGCTCTATCATCTACCGAAACGACCTGCGCATAGCCTGTCTGGAGCAGAATCCGAAGTTCGATCCGGAAGAGAGCGTGCTCGATGCCTGCTTCAACCACAAGGGGAACCCCGATAAAGTGCTCATGGCAAAGCAGATTCTCACCACGCTGAAGCTGTACAATCTCGACCAACCCATGGGACAGCTTAGCGGAGGACAGCAGAAACGGGTGGCATTGGCCAACACGCTGATAACAGAACCGGACTTTCTGCTGCTCGACGAGCCTACCAACCATCTCGACATCGAAATGATCGAATGGCTCGAAGATTTCCTCACACGCAGCAACAAAACATTGCTCATGGTAACACACGACCGTTACTTCCTCGACAACGTCTGCAACATCATCGTCGAGCTGGATAACCAAACCCTGTACACCTATCGCGGCAACTATTCGTACTATTTGGAGAAGCGGCAGGAGCGTATCGACAATACAAGGGCGGAGATAACACGCGCCAACAACCTTTACCGGAAAGAGCTGGAATGGATGCGCCGGATGCCACAGGCACGCGGACACAAGGCGAAATACCGTGAAGAGGCTTTCTGCGAACTCGAAGCCAAGGCTCAGCAACGCATAGAGGAGCGGCAGGTGAGGCTGAAATCGTCCAACGTTTACATAGGAAGCAAGATTTTCGAATGCCGGTATATCTCCAAGGCTTTCGGCGATAAGACCATTCTCAAGGACTTCTACTACAACTTCGCCCGCTACGAGAAGATGGGAATCGTGGGCAACAACGGAACGGGGAAGACTACTTTCATCAAGATGCTCCTCGGAAAGGAACCTACAGACAGCGGCAGATTCGATATTGGCGAGACCGTCCGCTTCGGTTATTTCTCACAGGAAGGACTGAAGTTCCGCAGCGATCAGAAAGTAATAGACCTCATTACGGAGATCGGAAACTACATCGAACTCGACAACGGCCGCTACCTCTCGGCCTCACAATTCCTCAGATACTTTCTCTTCAAGCCCGAAGAACAGAACAGCTACGTCTATAAACTCTCGGGAGGAGAAAGGCGCAAGCTCTATCTCTGCACGGTTCTCATGCGCAATCCCAACTTCCTCGTGCTCGACGAACCTACCAACGATCTTGACATTCCAACGCTTCAGGTATTGGAGGAATACCTACAAGACTTCCCCGGCTGCGTCATCATCGTATCGCACGACCGCTATTTCATGGACAAAGTGGTCGATCATCTGCTCGTCTTCAAGGGCGACGGCGAGATAAAGGACTTCCCCGGAAACTACACCCAGTATCGTGCTTTCCAGGCACTGGAGGAAAAGAAGGAAGAAGCCGACGTTCCCAAACAGAAAGCGAAGCCGAAAAACGAAACCAAAGAGCGCAGCACCGACAGCCGGCACAAGATGAGCTATAAGGAAAAACGCGAGTACGAGCAGTTGGGCGAAGCCATCTCGCAGCTCGAAAAACAGATAGTCGACATCGAAACACAGCTCTGTTCGGGCAGCCTCGGTTTAGACGAACTGACCGAAAAGAGCAAACTTCTCCCACAGCTTAAGGACGAACTCGACGAAAAGGAACTGCGCTGGCTGGAGTTATCCGAGCTGGAATAACTCTGCTCTGTACATTTCGTGTGGTCAGCTCCGTATAGAGAACTCGCAGAAACCATTGCTGCGCAGTTCTCTTTTTCATGCGTTTTCCCAGGGAAGTAAAGGGCAGACAAGGAAAAGAACCCCGTAGGGAAAGAAAAACATCAGTACTTCCTATCCGTTTTACCAGCACTTCGTAATCAATTGGCCCGAGAAAACAGTTGTACCAATCAGTTGGTACGGTTATACCAATCAGTTGGTACAGCTGTCTCAATCAATTGGTACAGTCGTACCAATCAATTGGTATAGAGAAAAATCCAGTGCCAAAAAGAGAAAAAGCATAGACAAAACGAGAAGGATTTCCTTGCGAAATGAGAAGGGAGTGCTGGAGAACGGGAAGGGAAAACCGAATAGAGATACGCAAACGAAACGCGCCTCAATTAAAAACGGTGCTTAAACACAAGTCTTAAATCTTGTTGATATCTACATAACCATTCATAATCGCATAGATGGTAAGGGCGGAAACGCTCTTCATGCCCAGCTTCTCCATCATGTTTTTCCGGTGGGTGATGACGGTGGTAAGGCTGATACAGAGCTTTTGGGCTATCTCTTTATTGATATACCCCTGGACGATCAGCGACAGAACGTCAATCTCGCGGTTGGTCAGGATTCTGTTTTTCAAGGCTTTCGGCATCCCGGGCAAGTTCTTTCCACCCGAATGTCCGTACTGTTCCAAGCGCAGGATTGCCTTTATGAGTTCTTCTTCGGGAAGGTTGATACAGAAGCTGTGAAAGCCCGACAAGCATCCGTTGGGATTCCCGGACAGGGTCAGTACGATTGTTTTATGAATGCGTTGCGTGAAAAACTGCCGGTTCTCCAGCACAATCGTCTGCGCAACGAAATAATGAAAGAACATGTCCGGATCAGCTTCCTCGAATGCTTCGAAAGCAGAGAAAGTCTCCACCGACATGATAGGCACTACGCTCTGTAGAATCTGCCGCAATCCCAATACCGCTAAAGTGTTCGGGTCGACTATCGCCAAGCGCGGGCGACCCGATTCCCTCATCAAGGGTTCCATATAGACGCAAAGTTAAAAGAAATTAGAAAAGCCTCAACCGATGGCGGAGAGAAGTATACCCAAAGTCCGGCTAAAGACAGGCAGAGACGGAAGACTTCGCTGCCACTACAGTTTCACAGCACTGATATCCACCAGATTGTTGACAATGGCATAGATGGTCAGCCCCGCCGGAGAATGAATCTGCAGCTTCCGCGCAATGTTCCTGCGGTGGGTGATGACCGTATTGGTAGATATGCAGAGCTGATTGGCAATCTCCTTATTGGTCATTCCCTGTACGACGCAGATGATGACATCTTTCTCGCGGTCGCTCAGTGTTTCGGCCGTCTCGACATTCTGGTGGATCATTGTCGAAATCTTCACGCTGACATCGTTCTGCTTGCTCTTCTTCTCCAGGCGGCGGATGGTCGGAATGAAGATTTCCTCTTCTACGTCAGCATGCTGGTTGAGCCAGTTCTCACAATTATAGATATCGTACAGCGTCGCGGTGAGCTGACTGTTGCGGTGCGCATCCGAAGGAAGATACTTGATGATGATGTTTTTCAGCTCGCGCAGCTTTATGTCGGTCTGAGAATGATGCTTGGAGAAAGTGTCGATATCGTAACTGTCATTAGCCCGTCCTTCCAGCAGTTCCTTTACGTAGGGGAACACCGTCTTCTCTTCGTACCGCATGTGGCGGCGGATATCATGCGCATACTCGTCGTAAAGACGCAATATCAGTCGGGCGAGATTGTCGTCCTCATCAAGTCCATCCACCAACTTCTTGCGGATAAATGGCAGCTCGTAGTCAAGATAATAGCTATGACTGGCTTTCAGATATTGCATCAGCGTGGGGATAGACAACCTGTCGGCATCGTCGAACTCCTTATATCCGTTGATGGTGAAGTTGACTACAGCCAAAAAAGTATAGGTATCTACCCCTTGTTCCTCGCATACTTCGCGTACAGCCTTGTCTCCAAACCCGAGATTAATACCAAAGCTGCCCAAGCTCTGTAGTAAATCGTAATTATCACCAATGAGCAAAATCATCTTGTCATCGGCTTCGTACATCTTTTGATTCTTCATCTAATCCACTTCACAAACTGGTTTTCAATTGCAAAATAACAAAAAATATGAGAGCCATACAATCATTATTTATAGGTATTTAGAAAAATACTGACTATTGAGTATTGTACAACACTACGGTTAATGATACTTTTGCAAAACAATACGAGTGCAGGGATGATTGCTACTCCCGTACAGTAATTGGGCGATGGTAATTAGATTATACTTTAATTCTTTACACTGCTATGACCCAAATGCTGCGAGAATGTAATCAGGTAGCTGCACTCGTTTTCGCTTGCAAATATACAAACTTTTCGGAAACCCCTATCATTATTCTATACTTTTATCCTTTAATTTAGGTATCAATGGTTACTTTTACCGCCAAATACATATTGTCCTCCCATAATATTCATTAAAAATCCACAAGATTTAGGTATTGTGAGAAAGCAAACTATATCGTACTTTTGCACTCAAATAATATGTGTAATACTTTAATAAAGCAGTTTATGAGCAAGATAACGATGAATTTGCTGTTTGGGTTATTAGTTTGTAGCATATCGACCACTGCAAATGCCCAGGTAAATGCGGCGGATTCGGTTATGAATCATGCCAAGGGTAACAAACTGAGCGTTGGTGGCTATGCCGAAGTAGCATTCTCACGGATGTTCTATAGCAACAATGTTTATAGGTATATGGATCCTGGTAAATACAAGAACGACCCCAGTCATGGGCAATTCGACATACCACACGCTGTTATATACCTGAACTATGACTTCGGGAAAGGCTGGAGTATGGGAACGGAGATTGAGTTCGAACATGGTGGAACCGGCTCGTCTTACGAGAAAGAATACGAAGAAGGCGGAGAATGGGAATCGGAAGTAGAGAAAGGCGGAGAAGTCGAACTGGAGCAGTTTTGGCTTCAGAAGCAGTTCTGCGGAGGCAGATTCAACATCCGTGCAGGACATATTGTAGTGCCGGTAGGACTGAATAATGCACACCACGAGCCTCTAAACTTCTTCACCGTTTACCGGCCGGAAGGCGAGAACACCATTATGCCCAGCACATGGCATGAAACCGGTATCAGTTTTTGGGGGCGGACAACCAATTGGAGATACGAATTGCAATTTCTTGCAGGACTTGACGCACTTCAGTTTACGCGTAATGGATGGATTCATTATGGCACCAAAGACCCGTTCGAGTTTAAGCCTGCCAACAAATATGCAGTGGCCGCTCGTATCAACAACTACTCTGTCGCCGGTCTTCGGTTGGGCATCAGCGGATATATAGGCAATTCGATAGACAACAGCTATACCCGCGACGCCAAAGGAAGAGAACGTAATCTGCATGGAACTGTGGCTATCGGCAGCTTCGACTTCACGTTCAACAACTACAATTGGATTGTCCGTGGACAGGCAGACTACGGTTACCTTGGCGATGCTTACGACATCTACACACTGGCAGGACGGCAGAGTCGGACTGCACCTTATTCTAAGGACTACGTCGGAAAAAACGCCGTCGCTATGGGAATCGAGGCCGGCTACGACATATTCTCACGGATAAGCTCACTCCGCAACGACAATCAGAAGCTGTATATCTTCGGCCGTTACGAATACTACAACTCTTACATACGCGACCATCGGCAGCCCCAGTTCGAATATACCAAGAAGAGTAACATGGCTTTCGGCGTCAATTACTACCCCATCCCGCAGATTGCCGTCAAGGCAGACTACAGCTATCGCTTCTTAAAAAGTCCTTATAGCAACGAACCCAGCCTGAATATCGGCATCGCATATGAGGGTTTCTTCCTATAAGAGAGTATAAATTCTAACAACTTATAATAACAATGAAGAAAATTTTTAATTACGCGTTTGTATTGGCCATTGCCAGTACGTTCGCATTGGGATTCACATCATGCAGCGATAAGGATGATCCAACGCCTGAAACACAACTGAGCGAAGGTGACCAGTATCTGAAGAAAGTGCTTGAAACCTATGTTGACAACACTGTCAACCCGACCTATGCAGCCATGGCTACTGTCGCAGACAAGCTGTATAGTAAGGTGAAAGAGATTCATGCAGCTTCCAAGACCAAGACCGTTACACAGGAAATGGTAAACGAAGCATGCAAGAACTGGAAAGAAGCACGCCTCCGCTATGAGAAGAGCGAAGCTTTCCTGTTGGGTGCTGCTTCTGATTACAACATTGACCCGCACATCGACACTTGGCCACTTGACCTCGCAACTCTCCACACCATACTCTCCAATACAAAGCAGATAAAGAGCTATGATGCTGAAGATGGTGTGGCACGTGCCAACAGCGACCTCGGTCAGACCGTACTCGGTTTCCACGGCATTGAGTTTATCCTCTTCCGTGACGGACAACCAAGAAAGGCTTCAGAACTTAACGGTTTCGACAGCTATAATGAGAATGGGCTTGACTTTACAACATTCTCCGGCGAATATGAGATGATCTATGCTGAAGTAGTTGCCGGCGACCTCCGCAATGCTATTTATCAGCTGGAAGTTTGCTGGAACGAGAAAGCACCTAAAGCCCATGGCGAGTTGCTGGAATCATTTGAAATGAAGACCCACATGCCATTAAGCGATGCCAGCTATGGTTGGAACGTGAAGCATGCAGGCGAGGCCGGTTCTACATTCCGCAGTATCAAGCATGCAGCCAGCTCTATTCTCGTAGGTGATGGCGGTGCATCCGGTATTTCTGACGAGGTAGGTCAGACGAAGATCAGTAATCCTTTCACCGGAGCAGACATTCACTACATCGAGTCTCCCTATTCCTATAACTCGCTGACCGACTTCAGCGACAACATAAAAAGTATCAACAACATATGGAATGGTGGTGTAGAAGAGAACCGCGGCAAGTATTCTTTCGCAGAGTACTTCAAGAAGTACGACCCTGCAATCGGAAAGGCTGTTCAGGCTGCCATTGATAACGCACAGGCTGAAATCGGTAAGATCAAGAAGCCTTTCGTACTTAATTACAAAGATCCACAGTGCAAGAAAGCTATGGAAGCTTGCGCAGCACTCTCGAAAGCACTCGGGACTGCCGATGAATTTATTGCAAAGAACAACAAGTAAACCGACGATTTCGGTCTGCTGACATCCAAGACGACTTCGGGCATCACTTCACGTACAGAAGTGGTGTCCGATAGTTTCACTTTCAAAAACATTATACAATGAACAGAATTACATTCAGTAAATTGCTTGCTATCGGCTTAACAGGGCTTGCAATGGCCGCCTGTTCAGACGACAACAAGATTGAAATCTCACAGAACGAGAACGACTTTGTGAACAAGAACGTCGGCAATTTTACTGCTGCAGAGTGGCAACCGGGTGGCGAACTCGGAACTACGACCAACGAGCAGGGCTGCTATTCCAATCCATCGCCTGCCATAGAGCAGCAAGGACTTGAGGAGACATTCAAGAAAGGAGAGGATTCTTTCGAGCATACCTTTACCCTCGCAACTTTCCCTTTCAGAGGGTTGGGTCCTGCTTGGGTTCGTTCGGGTTGCGAATACTGCCACCCTTCCTACGGACATGGTAAGCGTCAGAACAGCTACCGCGCCAACGTAATGGGCAACGGCTACCTGCTTGTCATCTACCACACAAAGGATGGAAAGAACGACGATGGTTCTACCTACAAGGCTGGGAACTATATCAGCGAGGTAACGGGCATGCCGCAGACGCAGGCTATGTTCCCCTTCAAGGCTCCGGTAGAGGAAAGCGGCATCCATATGCAGTGGCTGAAAGCTGTCGACGAGCATGGAAACAAGTTTCCCGACGGCGAGACCTACAACCTCACCTACCCGGAAATAAGCATTGACCGGGCAGCTTTCAACACCAATCCTAAGCCCAAAGACTATGAAGTGCGCTTAGAGTCGACCATCGGTCTGTACGGAACGGGACTCCTCGATGCCATCGACCAAGACTCCATGCGGGTGCAGTATCAGCGCGAGGCGCGTTTCGCCTCTCTCAATCCCGGTATATGGGATGCAGCTGCCAACGACTGGGCACAGACCGCCTACTACAAGTTTGCCAACGGAAAGACCAATACCAACGGCAAGCCTGACAACGTCAAGCGCATCAAACGCTTCACCTATGGCATGACGCGTGCCACCCTGCAGGACGGACCGGGTGCCAACGCGATATGGAATATCACCAACGTAACCCGTTCCGACCGCCATTATCTCTACACCACCAAGGCATGGGCAAAGGCTATGAGCGAAGACCCGCAGGTTATTGCAGCCATTAAAGCACAGGGGGCTTCGCCGCTTTCACTGCTGCATCCTTACTATGCCGACGGTACGGATGCCGGAATCCAAGCACAGGTATACAAGCTCCTGGGACTGAACACGCCTACGGACGAGACGAGAAACATATTCGAAAAGAACTATCTCAACGTCGGACCGGACAACGGACGTGAGGAAATGACCGATGCCGACTTCTATGCCTTCATGGTATGGCACCGCGGTTTGGGCGTTCCCCGCGCACGCGGACTGCAGAACGAACAGGTACAGCGCGGCAAGGAACTCTTCTATCAGATGGGTTGTATCCAATGCCATCGCCCCTCATGGACTATCAAGCAGGACAAGGTATGGTACGACAACATTTCAATGGCGCAGGGCAAGCTCCCGACTTACAACAATCAGGTCATCTGGCCGTACACTGACCTTGTGCAGCACAAGCTCCACATGCTGAATGACATCCGTACCGGATGGTGCCGCACGACTCCGTTGTGGGGTCGCGGACTCTCTGCGCAGGAGACGGGAGCCAGCGAACGGCTTCACGACTGTCGCGCTCAAACTGTTGTAGAAGCTATCATGTGGCACGGATACAACAAGGAGAGCGATGCGTACAACCAGGCGCAGAAGTTCTACAAGCTGTCGAAAGCCGACCGCGATGCCGTTGTTGCATTCATCAACGCTATATAATATATAAGGTGTAAACGGATCGGCTCCAATCACAGGGACGCATGGGGCGTGCAAACCTCCCGAATCGCATAAAAAGGGATGAAGTCGCACGAGCCAGGCGTCCTTGCATTTTGCCGGCATCCGCCTGTTTTCGGCACATCCAACCGTCTGACTTAAACGACTTTTGTCCTCTAAGTTAAACGACAATCGTCCTCTAAGTTAAACGACAATCGTCCTTTAAGTTAAACGACAATCGTCCT
>CAUVFB010000037.1:0-10796 GCA_963551095.1 uncultured Prevotella sp.
CCGGACGGTGTTGAGCCTCATCAGAAAGCAGCTCGGACTGGAGAATCCGAATGTATTCCCTACTGCCGGAGCCTATGTCTCGCCCGAAGTCGAAGAGTTCGTACACAGCATCGGCATTGATATGGTTGTCGGTTACGGACTGACAGAGAGTCTGGCAACCGTCAGCTGCGACCATAAAGGCAAGCCTTACACAGTCGGGTCGGTCGGCAGACCCATCGAAGGACTGCAGATTAAGATCGGCGAGAACAGTGAGGTATTGCTCAAAGGTCCTACCATCACACCAGGATACTTCCACCGCGAGGATGCCAACACAAAGAGCTTTGATGCCGACGGATTCTTCCATACGGGCGATGCCGGCTACCTGAAAGACGGAGAACTCTTCCTCAAGGAGCGCATCAAGGATCTCTTCAAGACCTCCAACGGCAAGTACGTCGCTCCACAGATGGTCGAAGGCATGCTCCTCGTCGATAAGTTCATTGACCAAGCGGCCATCATTGCCGACCAGCGTAAGTTTGTCTCTGCCCTTATCGTGCCCGAGTTCCGGGTACTGGAAGAATGGGCGAAAGACCATGACATAGCGTTTGCATCGCGTGAAGACCTCTGCGAGAATCCACGTGTACACGAAATGATGATGGATCGTATCTCCACGCTCCAGCAGCGGTTGGCACAATACGAGCAGGTGAAACGGTTTACGCTCCTTGCCCACCACTTCTCGATGGAGAGCGGCGAGTTGACCAATACACTGAAACTGCGTCGCCCCATCATCAACAAGAACTTCAAGGACGTTATAGAGAAAATGTACGAAGAGTAGAAAGGCGTATCCCGGCACAAAGTGCATCATCTTTTTCTAACCCACAACCCATGATTACCTCAGAACAACTAAAGGATATACAAGACCGCACGGCGGCTCTGCACCACTATCTCAACATAGATCAACGCGAAATGGAGTACGAAGAGGAACAGCTCCGTACCCAGGCACCCGACTTTTGGGAAGACCCGGCAAGGGCACAGGGGCAGATGAAGAAAGTGAAAGGTATAGAGAAGTGGCTCAAAGGCTACAAGAATGCACGCTTATTGGCCGATGAACTGCAACTCGCTTTCGACTTTTACAAGGATCAACTCGTTACCGATGAGGATGTAGACACCGCCTACGACAAGGCACTCAAGGCTGTTGAAGACCTCGAACTGAAGAATATGCTCCGCCGGGAAGAAGACCCGATGGAGTGTGTGATGAAGATTAACTCGGGCGCAGGAGGTACCGAGAGTCAAGACTGGGCAGAGATGCTGATGCGAATGTATATGCGCTGGGGAGAGGCACACGGCTATCATGTTGTCATCTCCGACATTCAGGAAGGCGACGAAGCAGGCATCAAGAACGTAACAATGAAGTTTGAGGGCGGCGAATATGCCTACGGCTATCTCAAAAGCGAAAACGGTGTACACCGACTGGTGCGTGTCAGCCCTTTCAATGCACAAGGAAAGCGTATGACCAGCTTCTCCAGCGTGTTTGTTTCGCCACTTATCGACGACTCTGTCGAGGTGTATGTAGACCCCGCACGCGTCAGTTGGGACACGTTTCGGTCGGGTGGTGCCGGTGGGCAGAACGTCAATAAGGTAGAATCGGGTGTACGTCTGCGCTATCAATATGAAGACCCTGACACCGGCGAGAAGGAGGAAATCCTCATCAAGAATACTGAAACGCGTGACCAACCTCAGAACCGTGCCAAGGCGATGCAGTTGCTGAAATCGCAACTCTACGAACGTGCGATGAAGAAACGAATGGAAGAACAGGCGAAGATCGAGGCTTCTAAGAAGAAGATAGAGTGGGGCAGCCAAATCCGCAGCTATGTATTCGACGACCGCCGGGTAAAGGATCATCGCACCAACTATCAGACCTCGGATGTCGACGGCGTAATGAATGGAAAGATCGACGACTTCATCAAGGCTTATCTGATGGAATTCTCCGTCAGCAACGAGACACTATAGAAAAGCTAATAAGGCTTGAACAGCCCAATATAAACAGTTATCCTAACAGAAAATATACCATTATGAGTGAAAAAAGCAAACTACACCGCAAGCAGCGCGAGGCGCAGCAGGAACGTCAAGCCAAGACTGTCATCAAGTGGGTCATCATCTGCCTGTTCCTTTTGGCAATAGTGATGGCCGTTTATTCCATAGTTTTGGCAAGCTGATGAGTGGGCAGGAGATAGAGCGGAAATTCTTGGTGCATAAGTCGATGGACTGGAAAGCGATGGCGAAGTCGTCTACCCACATCCGGCAAGGCTACTTCGCTGCCATCAACACCGTGCGCATCCGCATCCGCGACGACCGCGGTTATCTCACCATCAAGGGGCCCTCGAACAACGGCGGACTGAGTCGGTATGAGTTCGAGAAAGAGATCACCCTCGAAGAAGCCCGGCAACTGCTGCAGCTGTGCGAACCCGGTATTATCGACAAGCGTCGCTATCTCATCGACTTCGACGGACACACTTTCGAGGTAGACGAGTTTTACGGCGACAACGAGGGATTGGTAATGGCAGAAGTAGAACTGATGAGCGAGTCGGAGAAATTCGAACGTCCCGACTTCATCGGACAGGAGGTTACCGGCGACCGCCGTTTCTACAACTCACACATGCGCCGCAACCCTTTCAAACTTTGGTGCGCCACTTTACCAGAAGAGTACCGATAGCAAGAGCAATGGTTGTTCCAATGGCATCGGCAGCGAAGTCGAGCCATTCTCCGCTACGCCTGCCATCCGTACAGTAGGCTTGCAGAACCTCTATAAGTCCACCCATCAACGTGGGCAAGAGCCAGCCCCAAAGCAACAGACGTTTGGAGCTGGCTTCTTTCGTGCCCGACCGCATCCGCTCAAAGCTGATGGCGAGACTCAACACAAGATACATTGCCATATGTGTCCACTTGTCTATCAAGCTGATATGACTCAATGGTGTCTCGGGAATATTGATAAAGCAAAGCACCCAAATGGCAATGAGAAGACAAACAGTAAATGGATATTTGACGATAACGGTACGCATAGAATATAATTGATGAACTGATAAAGTGTGATTGCTCTTAGATAGGACTTTGAATGTTTGTTTATTGATGTCTGATGCTCCCAGCTGACAGAGCGTTTCCGACTCATTTGCCGGGTCAGCGTGTACCCAACCGCTGGGTAGGAGCTTACCCTGCGAATGTATCCTCGGCTATCCATTCGCTGGGTACGACGCTACTCTGCGAATGGGTACGGAGACATCCTGCGAATAAGATGGACCGGCCATCGGACAGTGGCACTTTCCAGTTGTCTCAGACGGGCGATTGATGGCGAAGATGATCCCACCTTATATATATCTACCCCTTGGAATAGCCCAGCGACAGAATGCTGATCTTTACATCCGGTGCCTTCAGCACCTCCGTGGCGCAGGAAATGAGCGTTGCCCCGGTCGTGATAATATCATCGACAAGCAGAATATGCCGTCCCGACAGTTCGGATGCACGGATGAGACGAAACGTATCGGCGACATTTGCATTGCGTTCCCATCGGCTTTTCGTTGTCTGACTGCCGACAAACCGCATCCGCTTTACGGCATGTGTGAGGATGGGTAGGCGGGTAAGCGAGTTGATTCCGCAGGCTATCTCCGCGCTTTGGTTATAGCCGCGCTGAATGAAACGCCGGCGAGTGAGCGGTATCGGCAGCATGGCATCAATACCGTCGAAGAATCCCGAAGCCTGGTATTCCTGTGCCACCAGCCGTCCCAGGTCTTCGCCTACTTCGGGATGGTCGAAGTATTTCATCCTGTAGATAAGTCTGCTCGTTTTGGAATGGGGATGATAAAAGAAGTATGCAGAGCACTTTTCAATGGGAATGCGCCCCCAGAAGATGCGTGCCAGCTCGTTATCGTAGGCAGAAAGATGATAATTGGTGCGCGGCAGTCGAAGATTGCAGCCTATACAAAGTGTTGTCTCCGTTATGGCGAGCCGCCGGCCACAGACCGAACAGGCACGGGGAGCAAGGAGATCGATCAGTCGTGAACAGAAACTAATTGTCCGCATCGTTGTCATTTGTGAAATCAATATCATCCGAAACATCATCGAAGCCAGCCTCGTCAATGCACCGGCGTATCAGGTCGATGGTGAAACCGCGGCTCATGGCAAACTTAATGAGCTTCACCGAACGTTCGTAGTCGGTCGCAGCCTTGATGGTCGGGTACTTGTTCTTCAGCAGAGGGCGCAACACTTCGAGATACTCCTCGGCTCCGACCTCGTCCAGAACCGTCTGTGCCGTCTGTCGTTCGACGCGTTTTTCCCGCAGAGCCTGCTCTATCTTGCGCCGTCCCCACTTGTTGCAGCGTATCTTGTCGTGGACAAACGAACGTGTGAACCGTTCGTTGTCAATATACTTCTGACTTGTGAGACGGTCGAGTATCCTGTTCTGTGCCTCTTCCGCCAAGCCCCATCTTCGCATCTTCTCACGCATCTCGCCCGAGCAATGCTCACTCTTCGCGCACAGGTCGGCAAGTCTTCGCAGTGCCTGCGCCTCTTCTATCGGTTGTTTTCGGAACATTTCTGCTTGTTCAGTCATGCTGAATTCAGTATACCCTTTACCAGTCTTTCTCGCCCAAAGCTGTCCTTGCTGCTCTCCACTCTGCGGTAGCCCAACTCGGAAAGCATGCGCTTCACGTCGTCAATGTATAACGGATTGGTTTCGAAATAGACTGCGCCGCCGGTCGTCAACGCCTTTACGCCATACCTGGCTATGGAACGATAGAAAAGCAAAGGGTCATCGTCGGGAACAAAAAGTGCCACTTTCGGCTCATAAACAAGTACGTTTCGTTCCATGTTTCCTGCTTCTTTACGACAAATATAAGGAGGATTGCTGACGATGATAGTAAACTTCTGTGTCGGAGTGGGCGGATTCAGCGCATCTACCAAGCGAAAGTCGACCTCCGCCTGCCACTGTATGGCATTGTCGCGGGCTATCAAGAGCGCGTCGGGAGAGATGTCCCAAGCTGTCAGCGAACTGTTGTCGAGGTCGAGAGCCAGCGAAATGGCAATACAGCCACTGCCCGTACCAATGTCAAGCACCCGCAATGGAGCCGGTGGTTGAAGTGCGCAGTAAGGCATATTATGGTCGGTCGTTATCCAGCGGCAAAGGTCTTCGGTTTCGGGGCGGGGAATCAGCACATCCGGAGTCACTTTGAAACGTCGTCCAAGGAATATTGTGGAACCGAGAACATACTGTACCGGCTCTGCCAGCTCAAGCCTTAGCATGATTTTCTCCAGCTCTGCCGCATCGTCTGTTGATAATTCACTAACTTTGCCTGTGTAAATATCAGTCAGCGAAAAGCCGTAACCAACTTCGAGAACCGTGCGCACCAAAGCTTGTGCCTCGGCTTCGTCGTAAAGCGGAACGAGCCTGTGCCAAAGTTGCTGATACGATAACATGTCGCAAAGATAAGGAAATAATCAGAATGGGACAAAGGGATACTGACGAAATCTATATGCGCCGTTGCCTGCAACTGGCGGCAAACGGACAGCAATTGGCCAAGCCCAACCCTATGGTAGGGGCAGTTATCGCGAGTCGGGACGGACGAATCATCGGCGAGGGCTATCACGTTCGCTGTGGCGAGGGACATGCTGAGGTCAACGCTTTCGCTTCGGTCAGGAAAGAGGACGAAGTGTTGCTCCCGTCGGCAACTCTCTATGTCAGTCTTGAACCGTGTTCGCACTATGGCAAAACCCCTCCTTGCGCCGACCTGATCATACGCAAAGGCGTGCGCCGCGTGGTCTGTGGATGTATTGATCCCTTTGCCGAGGTGCAGGGACGGGGCATCCGACGCATCCGCGAAGCGGGCATTGAGGTTACCGTCGGAGTATTGGAGACGGAATGCTGGGAGCTTAACAAACGGTTCATCACCTACAATCGACTCCATCGTCCTTATATCATCCTGAAGTGGGCACAGACTGAAAACGGATACATAGGGTATGCTTCCGACTCGTCCGAAGCACTCAATGGGATGGCTTTACAACTCTCTACCTCGTTCACCAAGATGTTGGTGCACAAACTGCGAGCCGAGAATGATGCCATATTGGTGGGCAGAGCAACCGAAGAGCAGGAATATCCGCAGCTCAACGTGAGGCAATGGGCAGGCGAAAGCCCCCTCGCGTTTGTCCTTTCGTCCTCCTTGTCTGTTTCCGGAAAGGTTGCTTCGCACGGCAAACAAGTCTTCCCGACCATCGGGGCGGTGATGCATGATCTGTACAGCAACAAGAAACAGAGCCTGATAGTTGAGGGCGGTGCCCGCACGCTCCAGTCGTTTATCGACCAAGGCTTGTGGGACGAAATACGCGTGGAGACCGCTCCGACTGTCATTGCCCACGGGATTACAGCTCCACAGCTCCCTGATGATGCGCATATAGTAAGGGTGGAGAACTATGACAACACAATTGTTACCTACCGACACTCTACTCCCGACGACGAGAGCCCGTTATAAGAGTTAAGCCAATCCCTCGCTTTCGTATGACAACTGCTGATGATACGAAAGTGGGGGATTGGCTTAATCGTTCCTTAGTTCTTCTTAATCCTGTCTGAATCTATCGGTCGAGCTTCCACGTTACACCGTCTTTGGTGTCTTTAATCAGGAAGCCTGCCTCAGCGAGCGAGTCGCGTATTTGGTCGCTGACCGCCCAGTTCTTCTCTGCTTTTGCCTTGGCACGAAGGTCGAGCACCATGTCGACGACCTTCCCGTAAGCCTCCTCGCGATCCTCGTTGTTGGCACTCCGCTCGTTGTGCAAGCCGAGGATGTCGCAAGCGAAGAGATGCATCGTCGCGGAAAGTTCCTCCAACTTGTCGGCAGATATCTGTACCTTGTGGTCGACAAGTGCGTTTACCAAGTGGCAGGCTTCAAAGAGGGCAGAGATAACGGCCGGTGTCATCAGGTCGTCGTTCATTGCTTCGTAGCACTTTGGGCGCAGACTGTCGACGAACTTCTGCGTATTGGCATCTGAGACTGGCGAAGCCTGAATGCGCGCGAGGTCTTCAATGCCGTTCATCAACCGCTCATATCCCTTCTCGGCAGCCTGCAATGCTTCGTTGGAGAAGTCGACAGTACCGCGGTAGTGAGCGGAGAGAATAAAGAAACGGATGGTCATCGGCGAGTAAGCCTGCGTGAGTGTCGTATGATTTCCCGTGAAGAACTGCTCCAAAGTAATGAAGTTACCGAGCGATTTGCCCATTTTCTGCCCGTTGATGGTAATCATGTTGTTGTGCATCCAGTACTTCACCATCTCGTCGCCCTGCGATGCCACAGCCTGCGCAATCTCGCATTCGTGATGCGGAAACACCAAGTCCATTCCGCCACCATGTATATCGAAGTGGTTGCCAAGGTACTTCCGTCCCATTGCCGTACACTCGCAATGCCAGCCGGGGAATCCATCGCTCCATGGTGACGGCCAGCGCATGATATGTTCAGGCATGGCACGCTTCCAAAGAGCGAAGTCGACTTGGTTGTGCTTCTCACCTACACCGGCCAACTCACGCGAATTGTTGATGATGTCGTCTATATTGCGTCCCGACAGTACGCCGTAGTGGTGGTCTCGGTTGTAATTCTCCACATCGAAGTAGATGCTTCCGTTGCTCTCATAGGCGTATCCGTTATCAAGAATCTGTCGCACCAGTTCCTCCTGTTCGATGATATGCCCTGTCGCATGCGGCTCGATGCTTGGTGGAAGTACATTGAGCGAGCGCATCGCATCGTGGTAACGGTTAGTGTAATACTGGGCAATTTCCATCGGTTCGAGCTGTTCCAGCCGTGCTTTCTTCTCAATCTTGTCATCGCCCTCGTCGGCATCGTGCTCCAAATGTCCCACATCGGTGATATTGCGCACGTAGCGCACCTTATAACCGATGTGCTTTAGGTAACGGAAGAGAATATCGAACGTGATGGCCGGGCGTGCATGACCAAGGTGCGGGTCGCCGTAGACGGTCGGACCACAGACATACATGCCCACATGGGGTGCTGCTATTGGCCGAAAGAGTTCTTTCTTTCGGTGCAGCGTATTGTAAATAACCAAGTCTTGCATAATCTTCTGAATTGATACCAGCTGCAAAGTTACATTAAAAAACTGATAAAGAGCTATCGACCGACTAAGAAACGCAGTCTGTGAGCGTGTCCCAATAAGTGCATAAGCTGCCGAAAGATCGCTTCCAATACTCCTTCGGGACAGGCTTATGCTGCTTCTTCTCTGCCTTCGCTAAGGATTGGCTTGCCACTGTACTCACACCAGCTTTTTATACCGCTCTGTTATATCATGTTATAAAAGCCTTTATGTATAGAAGTGTGATCGTAGGTGCGGTTGCATCAGCTTCGTTCTACACTTATACAGGCTCATATCCTCTACTGATCCAATCAGTTGGATAACTCGATCCAATCAATTGGATACATCAATCCAATCAATTGGATACCTCGATCCAATCAGTTGGATACCTCGATCCAATCAATTGGACATGCTGTTTTCAAGCAGTCATTTTTAAGATAGGAAGATAAGGTGCGTCGTATACGGACTGGAGACTCCTTATTGTTGATAATCGAAATAGCATCCTGACAGGAATCAACCCGAAGATGCCACTATGAATGATCCAAGTCAACAAATTCTGCTTCGGAACCGAAGAGGAATTTGTCCTCAAGGTTCAACTTTTTTTTCGAGACCTTTATGGCCAGCTCCGACTTGTCTATCCCTATCCAGCTGCGACCGTTGCTTTCCGCGGATGCCAAAGCTGTGCCTGAACCGCAGAAAGGGTCGAGGATGATGCTACCGGAGTGGGAAGAGGTTCTGATGATGAGGTCTACAATCCTGATGTTTTTTTCCGTCGGATATACGGGGTACTGTGGGTCTTTATAGTCAGTCCAAATGTCTTGTACCCGCTTCCCTTCCCTTTGGTCAGCATAGATTATTTTCCTGGGATTCCTGTTTGTCGACCATTCTATTAGTCCTTCTTTATCCCATTGCTCCATTATTTCCACATCGGTTCGCCAATGCCGCCCCGCAGGAGGTAGCATACCTTTGAACGTCTTGGGATGCAGGCTTTCTCCCGGTGCGTGTATGGGGACAGTGGTGTAGCGTCGGCCTTGTGTATCAGTCTTTGGGAACAGTTTCTTTATGTCGTTGTCGGTATAAGGCTGCCGTGGCTCGTTCCAAATGGGTGTGGATGTCTTGGTGTAGAAGAGTATCATGTCCTTTATGTTACCATAACCTATCCTATTGAAGTTCTTGGGATTGCACTTAATGCGGGTGATGTCGTTGCGGAAGTTCTCTATGCCGAAGACCTCGTCCATCATCACCCGCAGGTAGTGTCCGATTTTATAGTCGGTATGGAGATAGATGGAGCCTCTGTCAGACAGCAGCTCACGCATCAGGAGTAGCCGCTCGCGCATGTATTCTACAAAGTTTGTCCCCAAAAGCTTGTCGGAATAGGCAATGTTGCCTTTCGAAGAATTGCTTATCGTACTTGCCCGCCCATCTGTTATTGTAAAATCTGCATTGGTGGCGAATGGAGGATCGGTATATATAAGATCGATTCTGCCAGCCAAATGCCTCTCGTTGAGCAGATAGTGCATCCCGTCGAGGTTCTCGCCCTTGATGAGTATGTTCATAATGCTAAAGGGTATAGAGGAAGTTGCGGAGCAGAAGTGCGCTCATAATGTTGTAATCTTTGTGCTTCTCAGTAATGTCCTTATACATCTTACCATCGTTCTTAATGTATACGATACCGTCAAGGATGGCTACCTTGATGGCATCTGCATCGCTCTCCAATGTTGCTATCGCATCGTTGAACTGTGCGTTTTGGTGTCCGCCGAAGTCAGAGAGAAATTTCGCTTCTCCTATAACGTACTTCTGATGAATACGGGCAACGAAATCTAGTCCCTTGTCGTGATGATAATTCAACCGTTCTTGGGCAAATGCCTTCATATCTTGGTCGGATGCACTTAAAATGCCGTTTGCTTCGGTATGCTCAAACTCTTCTTTCTTCATCAAAGGGAATCCCAATGTACTGGAATCAACCCAATTCTTAAACATGGGACCTATTTGGCGATTGGTTTCCTTGGGCAGGCTGCACTTCTCATAAAGTTTATTCAAGTCCATCTCCAAGATTTCCGAAGCCAGTCGGCTAATCGTTTGAGGATTCCTGTCTAATGATGACTTATCCTTTTTCAAGAAAGCCACGTAACTGTCTTTGACAGGAAACAGTTCCAAGTCCAGCAGACTCTCAACTAATGCTTTCTTGTTTCGAGAATTGTAAGCTGCTTCTACTCGCTGCCAAACCTGTTCGTTTATTATCCTGATACCATTCGGGATAGTCGGATAAACTCTATATAAATCGTCTAAGTAAGCCCTTTGAGAAGCATACGCAAGACTTTGCTCTAAGAACCAATTCATACTTATTTGATAAAATAATGCTATAAGATTATAGGCCGTCATCTCCTTTTCTAACTGCAAAAGTACAAATAAATATCTATAGCGGCACTTATATCAAAGAATAGTTTGGCTCTGTTGCAGACGAACCATGCGGGCAAACTCGCCGTTACGAGCCAACAGTTCGTCGGGCGTTCCTTGTTCGCTCACCGTGCCGCCGCTAAGCACCACTATATGGTCAGCATTGCGGACGGTGCGCATACGGTGGGCGATGATGATAACGGTCTTGTTGCGCACCAGTTCGGAAATGCCCGCTTGTATTTTCGTCTCATTCTCAGCGTCAAGGCTTGCAGTGGCTTCGTCGAGAAGTATGATTGGGGCATTCT
>CAUVFB010000038.1:0-10735 GCA_963551095.1 uncultured Prevotella sp.
ATACATACTATCTATCCTCCCCTATACATACTATCTATCCTCCCCTATACATACTATCTATAGGCTCCTATAGATAGTATGTATAGGGAGAGATAAAAGAGTTCTCTTGCCCAACAGAGAAGTGTACAAAGAGTAGTTATAGTGGAGGGATATAGACAACGGAGGCTCCGTATCGTTCAATTAAAATGACAAGCGATCAGGCCGGACACCCAATCGCTTGTAAGAATGTTTACCAAAGCTGCAGACGTTGCGACTTCGGGAGGAAGAGCTTGTCGCCCTGTTTTACGTTGAAAGCATCGTACCAGGCATCGATGTGAGGCAACGCACCGTTTACGCGCCATTCGCCCAGCGAGTGGGGATCGCTCTTGGTGCGGTTGCGAATTTCGGCCTCTGTGATGTTGGCTGCCCATACGCCGGCGTAGGCGATGAAGAAACGCTGCTCGGGGGTGAAGCCGTTGATATTCTTAAGCCGCTTGGTCTTTTGTACGTTTTCAAACGCGTTGTATGCCAGTTGCAGGCCGCCATGGTCGGCAAGGTTTTCGCCAAGAGTGAATCGGCCGTTGGCGTTAAGGTCGGGCAAAACTTTGATGTTGCTGAAGAAGTCGGCATACTTCCCCGTGCGCTCGTCGAAGTTCTTTCCGTCCTCTGCAGTCCACCAGTCGGTCATGTTTCCGTCCTTGTCGTAGTGGCGTCCCTGGTCGTCGAATCCGTGCGTCATCTCATGTCCGATGACCACACCGATGGCTCCGTAGTTGAACGCATCGTCGGCCTTCGGGTCGAAGAATGGGTATTGGAGGATGCCGGCGGGGAAACAGATTTCGTTGGTCGTCGGGTTGTAGTAGGCATTGACAGTCTGCGGGGTCATCTGCCATTCGTCCTTATCAACCGGCTTGCCTGCTTTTTCAGCTATATCGACCTCGTTCCAGAACTTGCGGCAGTTCATTACGTTCTCGTAGTACGACTTGTCGGGGTCGATGGTGAGGCGGCTCAGATCTTTCCATTTGTTGGGATAACCCACCTTGACATAGAAAGTAGAGAGCTTCTCGAGAGCTGCCTTCTTGGTCGGCTCGCTCATCCAGTCCTGTGCGAGGATGCGCTGCTTGAGGCTGACCTTGAGATTTTCTATCAGCTGTTCCATGCGCTGCTTGCTGGATGCAGGGAAGTAACGTTCGCAGTAGATTCTTCCCAATGCTTCGCCCATCTGACTTTCGGTCTGCTGGGTAGCACGCTTCCAGCGCGGATAGTCTTCCTTGGTGCCGCGCATGGTCTTGGAGAAGAAGTTGAAATACTCTGCACGAACCTCATCGCTCAGGTAATTGGCAGCTGTAAGGATGGCATCCCATTCCATCCGTGCGCGCAGTTCGTCGGCACTTTCAGTAGCTGTCAACTTATCAAGCCCCGCAAGGAATGCCGGCTGACCTACCACCATCTCCTGGATATAGGCAGTCTTAACACCCTCGGCGTTAGCAAACTGTACGAGCGGCAGGTTAGGATACTTCTTTTCGAAGTCCGTCAGCGTCATCTTATTGTAGTTTGCTTCTACGTCGCGCAGCTCGGTACGGCTCTTGGAAATAAGGGCAAGCATGGTCTCGAAGCGGAGAATGGCATCGCGCTTCTGCATGGCTTGCTCCTCACTGAAGCCGAAGAGCTTGAACATATTAACGATATGCTTTTTGTAGGCGTTACGGATATCGATCGTAGCCTTATCGTTGTCAAGATAGTATTCTTTCTGTCCGAGTGTCAGTCCGCCTTGATAGATGTTGAGAATGTTCATCTTCGCATTCTTTTCGTCAGCACCGAATCCGTAAGCCATGGCGACACCGTAACAGAACGGAGCCGATTTCAGCTGTAGGGCACGCAACTGTTCAACAGTCTTGGCCGCCTCCATCTCGGCAAGCAAATCCTTGACGGGAGTTACGCCTTCCTTGTTCCGGCGGACGGAATCTATGGCGAGCTTGTAGAAGTCGCCCAATTTCTGCTCTACACTACCTGGCTTTCCCGGCTTCTTGAGTAGTCCCGTGAGGATAGCATTGATGCGTTTGTTGTTGTTCTCTCCCAACTGATCGAACGAACCGTAGCGGGAATAAGCCGCAGGAAGTGGATTGAGCTTCTGCCAACCACCTGTTGCGAACTGATAGAAATTGTCTGCCGGACGGACAGTCTTGTCGAGATTGTCCTCCTTGATGCCAGCCTGCGACTGTGCATAACCGCCCATCGGTGCTGTGGCAATCATCATCATAGGTAAGATTGTTTTGATATTCATATTGTGAAAATTAAGTGATTATAGCTTCTCCAATGCCTCTGAAAGCGTCAGCCATCGGTCATTCTCTTCATCGAGTGCGCGCCGAAGCTCTGTATACTCTGTTACCAGTTCCATGTCTGAAGCATTCTCGGGCTTCATGAGGAGCTGGTCGAGTTCATTGATACGTGCTTCCATCTTGGCAATCTTCTTTTCCGACTCCTCAACGTCACGTTGTGCCTTGCGCTGTCGTTTCTGCTGTTCCTTATGCTCGGCATATGCCTGCTTTCCTACAGGGGGGGCATCCTTATTGGCGGAAGATACTGCCGGAAAAACCTTTTGAGAGATTTCTGCTTCCTCCTTGACACTGGGAACATCTATCGCTTCATGTATGGTTTCTGCATTGTGAGCCAATAGATAATCGTAGATTCCTCCTATATGCTCGCGCACCTGACCACCGCCGAACTCATAAACCTTGCTGACCAGTCCGTCGAGGAACTCACGGTCGTGTGAGACGATGATGGCTGTACCGTCGAAAGCCTTGATGGCCTCTTTGAGCACTTCCTTGGACGGAATGTCGAGATGGTTGGTAGGCTCGTCGAGAATCAGCAGATTGACGGGTTCAAGTAGTAGCTTTATCATTGCCAGGCGGGAGCGTTCGCCACCCGACAACACCTTGACATACTTCTCAGATGCCTCGCCTCCGAACATAAATGCACCGAGCAGGTCGTTGATGTGCAGCCGCATATCACCCTTTGCCACCTCGTCGATGGTCTGATAGATGGTCATATTCTCGTCCAGCAACTGTGCCTGATTCTGCGCAAAGTAGCCTATCTGTACGTTGTGCCCTATCTTCAGTTTGCCTTCGTAGGGTATCTCGCCCATGATGCACTTGACAAGCGTCGACTTTCCTTCACCGTTCTTGCCCACAAACGCCACTTTCTCGCCGCGCTTGATGGTTAGTGAAACGTCTGAGAAAACTATTCGCTCGCCGTAGGCTTTCCTTAATGAGTCGGTGATAACGGGATAGTCGCCTGATCGGAGACATGGCGGAAACTTCAGATGCATGGCTGAGTTGTCGACCTCGTCTACCTCGATGGGTACAATCTTCTCCAACTGCCTGATACGTTGCTGTACTTGCACCGCCTTAGTGGCTTGATAGCGGAAGCGGTCAATGAAAGCCTTGATGTCGGCAATCTCCTTTTGCTGGTTCTCATAGGCTCTGAGTTGCTGTTCGCGACGCTCCCTGCGCAGGACGAGATACTCGTCATACTTCACCTTATAGTCTTCTACGTGTCCGCAGGTAATCTCCAGCGTACGGTTGGTAACGTTGTTGATAAATGCACGGTCGTGTGAAACGAGTACGACTGCTTTGGCACTTTGCGCCAAGATCTGTTCCAGCCATTGTATCGACTCAATATCGAGATGGTTGGTAGGCTCGTCAAGCAACAGTACATCGGGATGCCGAAGCAGTATCTTTGCCAGTTCGATGCGCATGCGCCAACCACCCGAAAACTCTTTCGTGGGGCGTTCGAAGTCGGAACGTTCGAAACCGAGTCCTGTCAGTGTGCGTTCAATCTCTGCCTCGTAGTTCTCTCCTCCCATCATCATATAACGTTCGTGCTCCTGTGTAAACTTCTCCACCAGTGCGGCATAGCTCTCGCTCTCGTAGTCGGTGCGTTCAGCCATTTCTTGTTGCATCCGTTCGATCCGCTGTTCCACCTTTGTGTTGTCGGCAAAAGCCTTGCGTGCTTCTTCTTTCACGGTGGTATTGTCGGAGAGCTTCATTACCTGTGGCAGATATCCGATGGTTGTATCGTTAGGAATGGCTACTATGCCGCTTGTCGGCTTCTGCATTCCGCAGAGTATTTTGAGCATGGTCGACTTCCCTGCACCGTTCTTACCTACCAAGGCAATGCGATCTTTATTGTTGATGGCGAATGAAACGTCTTGGAAGAGAGGTTTCACGCCAAACTCTACTGTCAGGTCCTCTATTGAAATCATATTCGTTTATTGAAATCATATTCGTTTTAGGAGTTAAAAGGGTGAGAGAACAACGGCTATTTCTGTGCTTTCTGCCTATTTCTCTGCTTTTGCTATCGGCACACAGCACCATTTCGTTACTTTCAGCATCACGCTGATACCGGGAATCTCCTTGAGAAGGAAATACTTCTTGCTGGCACGAACCAGCCGACCCGTCATCCCTTTCAACGGACCGAACTTGACCAACACCGGGTCTCCGGTTTTCATGTGAGCTGCTTCCGTCGAAATGAACTTCCGCATGGTGATTTCCGGATTGCACATCAGGCGGAACTCGTACATCTGACTGTGCGGAATGAGGTAGTAATCCCTTGTTTCCCGTTCCCGGCGGATAACGCTCATCTTCAGTTCCGACTCTTGTACAGCTTTGCGGAAAGCTGTCTGATCGTCGGGTTGCTTCACGAATATCAGGTTAATGACAACAGGAACCAGCACTCGGCGCACCTTCCCCGCTGTGTCCTCAATGTCGCGATACTGCAAGGGTATGAAAGTTTCCATACCTTTCTCCTTGAAATAGTCGGCAACGGCGGACTGTCTGCTTCCGAACAGTCGCACGGCATACCATGCCCTACCGTCGTCTACCACTTCCGTTATGTATTGTTGAAATCCTCCCATAATGGCTGCAAAAGTAAGAAAATAATATCGGATATGCGCGACAAGGATTCTCCATTTTATCTGTACACTCGTTTTGGAATGACTACAGTGTCGGAGCAAGCCACATTGCGATTTCCTCATCGTCGCTTTCCCAGTCGGAAGGGAATATCTACCCGGAGTTCCGTGAAATCTGCTTTGGTGGCATGCGCATTGACATTGAATCCGATGGCGATATCGTGCAGTCGCGGAAATGAATAGAACAGGCCGATGCACTCATAGTAGGGTTTTTCGACTTCCCTGGCGGAATGTCCGGCATGACGATAGAGATAGTATCCCACTCCCATCCGTGCACTCAGTCTGCCGTAGAAGGCCTCATGCCTTGCCGACAGGGCTACCGACCAGGGGCTATGCAGCTCACCGGTGTATCCGGCTTGAGCATCTATACGCGCCACCTTGTCAGAATAGTCGCCGTAGAAGACGACAATACCGATGCCCGATGCCCAACGTCGGGCATAACGGTACATGAATGAAGTTTGGAACGAGAATGCGCCGTATACGGGAAACTTCGACGTGCGGTAGCCAGGCTGTCCGATGGGAGTGTGAAACTGGGTGCGTTGCCAGTCTTCCAACAGGGTCTTCCCCCCTCCCCCTGCAGACAGCTCCACAAAAGTATAGCGTTGGAAGACCGAAGCTGCTGGCGAAGTTGCGGGGCTGGATGGGGTGTTTCCCGATGAACAACAGTAGGCCAGTCCGATGAACGGACCTAAGTAGTTAGCTCCCTTATTGGGTCGGTATAGTGCACCGTTGCTGTGGTGTGCGAAGTCGATTCCGCCTGTAACGGCGATGTCAGAACTTACTTGGTAGCGTGCATACAGTCCGGCGGTGAAATAGATATTCAGATGTGAGCCAATCAGCTCGTTGTCGATACAGTCGACGGTGCTGTATTTGACGGCAGAGTAGCCGATGCCCATACCCAAATAATAGCCTGCCTGCCACCTGCGCAGTCTGAAGAACGGTCGCGAAAAGGTGGCGTAAAGCGTGAGAACATTGCCCAGCCGACTGTCGTAGCTGACGGGGACAAGGTCGCCCCAGGCTGGGTCAGCATCGCGGTGCATCCTTACCCGATGGTTGAAGTTATAGCGCAGTCCTGCTGAGAAAGTGGGATGATTGTAGTCAAGGGCATAGCCGTCGTTGGGAGGAGTGATGTTCAGTTGTGCGGAGACGGAGCAGACTTCTTTCGTCTTCAGCCATCGCTTGACATATTCGTCAAGAGACAGGGTCCGTCCGGGGCTGATTCTGACTTCTGTTTCCAACCGGCTCCGGCACGAGTCGGAAACGTTTTGCGGACAGGAACGCAGCCGTCCCCATCCGCAATATAGCAAGGCGAGTGTCGCAAGGAAGCGTCCTGTCATCCTGCCTAAAACATCTGAATTCTGTAACCGATGGTTATTTGCAGCATGCTGTTGTGGGCTGCGCCCAGGATTTGCTTCGACTCGCTGTCGGCATGAAGCCTTCTGAACGAGAAGTTGTAGCGCATGTCGAGCTGCCATTGCCCCAATTCGAGGCTCGCTCCGACGGGTATGGCCAGGTCGCCGTGATGTACATTGTCGCTGATGTCCTTCTTTGCTGTCCCTTTAAGTCGCGAGGTCATGCTGATGACACGTGCCATGTGAAATCCTGAATAGAAGCTCAACGGCTTGTCGGGCCAGGGATACCAGCGCGCCAGGTAGTTGGTGTTCATGTAGTTGATGGCATAGTCGTATGGGCCGATGCGATAGGTGAGATCGGCATCGGTCGTCAGCGAGTGGTAAACGTTGTCGGAACCTTGCCGTGTATATTCCATCTCGATGTCGAAGGCGATGTTGGGCAACAGGAAGATCTCTACGAAAGCTCCTCCCACGAATCCCGGTTTCATGTTTCCGTTCAGTCCCGGCAGGTTGGAGACATTAAGTCCCAGGCGACCACCTACGTACAAGTCCCATTGCGTGTGTACGCCGGTCGGGTGCGCATCCTGCCTTACAGCCTGCATCACCTCCTTGTATCCGTCCTTGACGGCCTGTGCGATTTGCGCCTTGTTCCTTTCGTTTACAATCTGTGCGCTTGCGTTGAGAGTAGTGCCCAGGAGTATGAGCGGCAATAAAAGTAATTTCTTCATCTGATGTTATTTCTGTGTGCGACAATGTTTGTGGCAGACTTTGCAGGGTTGGCATCGATACTCTTCCTGCTTCCTAATGGCTGCAAAGATACTGCTTTTTATGTTTGTCCGGAAACAATTGTGTGATTTAATTGCGCTGGGCATGCTTTATCCGCCCGTCCAAATAGCCCGGCGTTCTTCTCCTGAAGCTATATATATAAAAGGTGTACGCAGGGCGGAGGATTATACGTACGTGGGGGAGAAACTTACTACGACTTTCGGGGCTGTGGCTCTTTGGTTCTGTGTTTCCTGCAGCTGAATCCCTCTGTTGAAGTCAGCCACTCCCGCAGTTACTACCTGAAACCCTATACCCTTTCTGGAAAAACCCACGAGGGTTTTGTCAGAAACCCTATACCCTTTTGAAAGAAACCCACGAGGGTTTTGTCGAAAACCCTATACCCTTTTGCCGGAAACCCACGACCTTTTTCCGAATAGATCGTGGGTTGGCGGTTGGCTGGTGGGCATATTCGGGGCGGGCATACCCGTTCGTCATCGCGTCTTTCCTTATGCGCTATCGGATTCTATGCGCGAAAAAACCATTTGATGGTGGCACTTCATACTGACACGCCCCCCATGTTGGCCAATATTTCCCAACGTTGTTGGCAATCGTCGAAGCACATGTCCGCGTAACGCACAGTATCGGATGCGCCTCACGGGATGTGCAGGTAAGCAAGGTCTCCGCTACAGCTGAGTGGGTGCTGAGAACCTTCGACTGGGAGAACATTTGTCCGACAGAGACTAAAAAGTATAAAAAGATTTTGCTTGCTATCCTTTTTTTGGTATTTTTGCAGCGTATTCATGGCATTTATAGACTATTTAGCTGAATAACAAGGATATGAGACTCGTCAAGAAGTTACTGAACTGGTATTTCACAAAGAATGCCCTACCCTACTGGGCTGTATTGGCCGTTGACTGCCTGATATGCTACCTTTCGGGCATCTTCGTCTTTTGGATGTATTACCACGGAGCCGTTACGCTCGGGAACATCCTGCTGCTATCCAAGACCATACTCATCTACATGGTCTTCAACCTGGTTGGCTTCCGCATCTTCCGTACCTATTCGGGTGTCATCCGCTACTCGTCGTTCGTCGATCTACAGCGCGTGAGCATGGCGATGGGGCTGTCGCTGGTGATAGCTGAGGTGATGCACTATGTCATCTACCACTGGAACCTGGAGTTCGTGCGGCTCGAGGGACGACAGATTGCCGCCATGTACCTGATTACGACCATCGGAATGATTTCTTTCCGCGTGCTGGTGAAGTCGCTCTACGACGTGATGTTCAATACCGACAAAGGCATGCGGACGCTCATTTACGGTGTGAAAGCGGGCGGTATCGGACTGGCCAAAAATATCAGAAATCAGAAACCCACCATGTTCCGGCTGAAAGGATTCATCTCGCACGACTCCTCAATGAAGGGAAAGATGCTCATGGGGGCGAAGGTCTACTTCGTCAGGAACGACCTGGCAGAAGTTCTCAAAGAACTGAATATCCAGGCCGTGCTCGTATCGCCCCTGCAGAACGAAGCATTTCGGAACGATACAGAGCTGCAGGACATACTCATCAATGCCGGAGTGCATATCTACATGGCTCCGGAGGTGCATGAATGGAAAGGCGACGACGACTTCTCGGAAGTGCAGCTCAAGGAAATCAGCATTGAGGATCTGCTGCCGCGCGACGAGATAAAGGTCGACATGGATGCCATCGGTGCACTCCTGCACGGAAAGCGCATCATGATAACGGGGTCAGCCGGCTCGATCGGTTCTGAGATGGTGCGGCAGATTGTCGTCTACAAGCCAGCCGAGCTGATACTGATCGACCAGGCAGAAACACCACAGCACGAGATCCGACTGATGATGCACTTCAACTGGCCCAACATCAAAGCCTATACGATTGTTGCCAATATAGCCAACAAGGACAGAATGGAATCGATCTTCGCCGAATACCACCCCGAGTATGTTTTCCACGCAGCCGCCTACAAGCATGTGCCGATGATGGAGAACAACCCGTCTGAGAGCGTGCAGAACAATATCTGGGGAACGAAAGTGATAGCCGACCTCAGTGTCAGGTATGGTGTCAGGAAGTTTGTGATGATTTCTACCGACAAGGCTGTGAATCCGACCAACGTCATGGGATGCTCCAAACGCATCTGCGAGATATACTGCCAAAGCCTGAATAATGACGCGTCCAACCGGAAAGACGGCAAGCCCATTACACAGTTTGTCACCACACGCTTCGGAAACGTACTCGGTTCGAATGGATCTGTGATTCCGCTCTTCGAACGACAGATACGCCAGGGAGGTCCCGTAACAGTTACCGACCCGAACATCATCCGCTTCTTCATGCTCATTCCCGAGGCCTGCAAGCTGGTATTGGAAGCCGGCACACACGGAAAGGGCGGCGAGATATTCGTCTTCGACATGGGGAAACCCGTGCGCATTGCCGACCTTGCCAAGAGAATGATAAAGCTGTCGGGAGCACACGGCATAGAGATTAAGTATACCGGACTGCGCGCCGGTGAGAAACTCTACGAGGAAGTATTGAGCAATACGGAGAATACACTGCCGAGTTTCCACGAGAAGATACGTATCGCTCAAGTGCGCGAATACGACTACAAAAAAGTAAGCGAGATGATTGACACACTGGTAGCCGTCAGCCATGGTTACAACAGCATGAAAATCGTAAGCAAGATGAAAAATATTGTACCCGAATACATCAGCAACAACAGTGTGTATTCGGTGTTGGACAAGCCGCACGAGTAAAATCTATTTGCGAAATAGAGGCATTACTCCAGTGAGAGACGACCGTACGATATTACCTGATACCTCCTTGCAGGGCAGCTCCGATAGCCGTGCAGAACTCCGAGTACTTAGGAATAATGAAACGCACATCGTAGAGCTTCTCCATCATCGGGAAGATGTATTCACACTGTGGAAGAAGCGTAAGATTGCCGATAAGGACAAAATCCTTGATACCTGTATTGAGCGCACTGAGGATAGTTGCCGACCCAATGGACTGAAGGGCGAGGCATATCAGTCCGAGGGCGATGTCCTCACGGCTGGCATTCCCTTGAGCATTGGCAAAGAGCGAAGCGGTAGCGTTCATGGGAAGTCCGGGAAGTGGACGGGCGGAAATGTCGCCAATGAGTAGGTTGATGTGTGATATGTCGCCTTGCATGGCGAGAGAGGAAATCTGCTTGATGTCGTCGGTCTTGAGCAACAACCGCGACAATCCGGTGAGCGTGCCGCCCCCGATACCAATGCCGCCAATATGGCGGATATTGCTGCCGTCGCACTGTACGAGAGAAGTGCCGGTACCCATTGAAACAACTATCATTTGCTGAATTTTCGACTCAAACCGTGCTCCAAGTCCATCCGCAAGAAACTCCTCTGCTTTCTCCGTGGGAAGTCCATAAACAGGCTTGTTGATATATGCCGAACCTACACCGGTAAGCATCACCTTGTCGACATCTGCGAGTTCTATCTTATTATCATACAGATATTTGCCGAAAGCACCGTAAAGCGATGTTACAGGGTCAGTAGCCTTGATACGCAGCGGCTTGACCACTTTTCCGTCTCTGATGCCGACTATCTTTGTCGTGGAGATTCCCACATCTATTCCTATTGCTATCTTCATGTACCTTTAATATTAGAGCTGCCCCTTTATGAC
>CAUVFB010000039.1:0-10664 GCA_963551095.1 uncultured Prevotella sp.
GGTAGTCTTTCCTACCCCGCCTTTTTGGTTGGCCACTGAAATGATTTTTCCCATAATAGTTTATCCTAACTTTATTGTCTTTCGTTTGTATGGGTTTGCAAATGCGCTTGTAAAGAAGCCTCACGGAACATCGTATACAGGCGAAAATCGGGTTGTTGTTTTGTCCGCAAAGATATATATTTTATGCGAGAAGCGGAGGTGTCTGAACCTTTTTTTGTACATTTGTACGCAAAATAAAGAATTAGCTATGGATTCTAAAAGACCTTTGATACTCATCTCTAACGACGATGGCTACCATTCCAACGGCATTCGCATGCTGGTATCATTCCTCACTGACTTTGCCGACATTCTCGTCTGCGCTCCGGAGGCAGCACGGTCAGGATTTTCGTGTGCTTTTTCAGCGGTCAGCTATCTCAGACTGAAACGTCGGAGCAATATTCCTGACTGTGAGGTATGGTCGTGCACAGGGACACCGGCCGACTGTGTGAAGATTGCGCTCGACCAGCTGACTCCCCAGCGTCGTCCCGACCTTATTCTCGGGGGAATCAATCATGGCGACAATTCGTCGGTGAACAATCATTACAGCGGCACAATGGGCATTGCTTACGAGGGCTGTATGAAGTATATTCCCTCCATTGCTTTCTCCAGTTGCGACTACAATGCTGATGCCGATCTGTCGCATCTGCGCGGCTATGTGTGCACGATTGTCAGGCGGGTATTGACAGAAGGGTTGCCGAAAGGTATCTGTCTGAACGTCAACTTTCCTGCTGTGAAAAACTTTGCCGGACTTCGTGTCTGCCGAATGGGAGTAGGAAGCTGGGTGAACGAGATTACTGTCTGCGACCATCCCCGTGGCTTCAAGTACTATTGGGTAACAGGTCGCTATCGCAACGACGAGCCGGAAGCCATCGACAGCGACCAATATGCACTGGCACACGGCTACGTCTGCATAACACCGTCGAAGATCGACGTTACCGATTACGACATGTTGGAGCGGATGAAAGATTGGGAAAGTCTCCCTCCAAATGAGGAACACCACTGATTAATATATAAAAGAACGCTGACTCAATAAAACAAAAGCTCAAAATTATTGACTTATGAAGTACTATCTAATTGCCGGCGAGGCTTCAGGCGACCTCCATGCCTCACATCTCATGAACTCATTGAAAGGCATAGACCCCGAGGCACGTTTCCGATTTTTTGGCGGCGACCTCATGCAGCAGGTGGGTGGAATGTGCGTCAAGCATTATCGCGAGTTGGCCTACATGGGATTTGTTCCTGTACTGCGCCATCTCCCCACCATTCTTCGGAATCTAGAGACCTGCAAGCGCGACATTGCCGAGTGGCATCCCGATGCGGTCATCCTTGTCGATTATCCAGGATTCAACCTGCGGATAGCCAAATTCGTCCACAAACACACCGCTATCCCCGTCTACTATTACATATCCCCGAAAATATGGGCATGGAATGAGTGGCGCGTTCGAGCCATCCGGCGCGACGTGAGTGCGATGTTCTCCATCCTTCCTTTTGAGGTTCCGTTTTATGAGAAACGGCACAAGTACAAGATCCACTACGTCGGCAACCCGACCGTTGAGGAAATATCCAAATTCCGCCAAAACTACACCGAGACCCGCGACGACTTTTGTCGCCGACACGAGCTTGGCAGCAAACCTATCATAGCCCTCCTTCCTGGCAGCCGCGAACAGGAAATCACCGCCAATCTACCGACGCTGATCGAGTCATCCTCTTTTTTCACTGACTATCAGGCAGTAGTTGCTGCTGCACCCTCCGTAGAGAAATACTTCTATCTGCCGTTTCTGAGGCGCACTGATGCCAATATCGTATGCGGCGAAACCTACGAACTACTCTCTCATTCGGTGGCCGCCCTTGTCGTCAGTGGAACGGCAACGCTCGAGACCGCTCTGTTCAATGTTCCGCAAGTAGTCTGTTATGCTACGTCGGTACCGAGCCTGACGAGCTTTGCTTTCCGAAAACTGGTAAGGGTAGACTACATTTCGCTGGTCAATCTTATTGCCGGGCGCGAGGTTGTGCGCGAAATCTTTGCCGGCCGTTTCGGCGCGTATAATATCGCCGAATCACTCCACCGTATTCTCCTCGGACATCCCCACAGGGAGAGCGTGCTTGAGGGCTATGCATTTGTGCGTCGTGTGCTGGGCAACGGGATCGCTTCCGATAATGCAGCGCGTTTTATCGTGGAGGAGCTGAAGAAGTAAAGGTAACTGGAGATGAGAGGAGAATATAGGAGTACTCCTGTCTCCAGTCATTTTCCAGGGCTTTTTCTGAAGTTGCGTATTTAACACAACTTTTGTTTTAGTGTTTTCGTCAGCTGCGCTGGCCTCCCGTCGTTTGCTGAAACATTTGTACATGTGTCTATTGCAAATGAGGGATTCATTGCGTGAACGAGGATGATACGGGCGATGCAGGAGACGTGCGTTCCTGCATGTGAGATGAAGTGATTAAGGAGTTAAGTGGTTGGAGAGTTAAGCCATCAATAATCTCAAACTGCTTCCTATTATTGGCTTAACTCCCCCTGGTGGTGATTGTTGTCGAAAGTATTACGGGTGAAATTCAGACAGACGGAGGAATGGATTATGGACGGTGCCCGAATGGATATGTGGATGGGATAGGGGTGCGCCCGGCTGCTATTGAGGATGGGGTGTCTGATGGGCGGGATTGGCCGGGGAATAGGGGAGCGGTCGGCTGTGTCGCGATGATGAGGAGGGCCCGGCGCACGATGTCGCTCTGCTCGTTCCATATCCGGAAGTATTCGTTCAGATCCCAAAGGTCGCGTGCTACGAGCGATTTCAGTTGGAGACGCAGGTAGGGTTGTGTGGCGATGAGTTCGTGTTCATCTTTCGGACAGATGTTTTGCTTTTTCCCTTCCGAGACAATTTGGTCAAGCAGCGATTGAGGAAGTTCGTAGTCGGCATTGAATGTGTCGAAAGTGGGATATGTTTTTCGGAGTTGTCTGCGATGGGTGTCGATGTACTTCAGATAGTTTTCGATGATGATGTTCTTTGCCGCTAGACTGCGATGGTAGCGTGTGTAGCGTAGGGTATCGAGGGGTACGAACTGGTCGGGCATGATGCCTCCTCCGCCATATACGGGTCGGTGGAGCCTGAGGGTGTAGAAGCGGAGTGAGTCGGCAAAGTGGATACTGTCGGGGTGGGTGAGTTCACCATGTCTGAGTCGGTTTTCGAGATCCTTTTCGTAGTCTTTTAGGTTGCCTTTCTTGTAGGGTTTCTGTATGCAGCGGCCGCTCGGGGTGTAATAGTGGGCGATGGTGAGTCGGATCATGCTTCCGTCGGGGAGGTCGAAAGGTCGCTGAACAAGTCCTTTGCCGAAAGTCCGGCGCCCTACGATGGTTCCACGGTCGTTGTCCATGATGGCTCCCGAAACGATTTCGGCTGCCGATGCAGTGAGTTCGTCGACGAGTATGTAGAGCGGCATTTCTTTCAGCTTCCCATTGCCGTCGGCTCTGAAAGTTTGGCGGCGCGTCCGTCGTCCCTCGGTATAGACGATGAGGTCGTTGCCCTGCAAAAATTCATTGGCTATCCGGACGGCTGCCTGCAGATAGCCGCCGCCGTTGCCTTGGAGGTCGAGGATGAGCGAAGTCATTCCTTTTCTTTTCAGCGAGTCGGCGGCCATCATGAACTCTTCATAGGTTTTTGCTCCGAAGCTCTCGAGCCGGATGTAGCCTACGGTGGGACGGATCATGTAGGCGGCACTGAGCGTGTGGACGGGTATTCTAGCGCGGGTTACGGTAAATGTGAGCATGTTTTTGACTCCGCGGCGAATGATGCCGAGCCTGACCTTGGTGCCTTTCTTCCCCCGCAGGCGTTTCATGATGTCGGTACGCGCCCTCTTTACGCCGGCAATGGTGGTGTCGTTGACGAGTATGATGCGGTCGCCGGAAAGGATTCCGACCTTTTCAGATGGTCCGTTGACAACGGGCTGAATGACGACAAGCGTGTCTGCAATCATATTGAACTGTACGCCGATACCCTCGAAGTCGCCTTGTAGAGGCTCGTTCATCGCCTTGGTTTCCTTGGCATTGGTGTAGCTGGAGTGCGGGTCGAGTTTCTCCAGCATTCCCTTGATGGCGTCTTCGGCGAGCTTCTGTTCGTCGACGGAGTCTACATAGAAAGTCGTTATGGCCATTTCGGCGAGCTGGAGTTTGCGCAACGGAGAATTGCTTTGTGCCGACAATGGTAAAAGGGCGAAAAGGTAAAAGAGCAAAACGGCTAAGTGTCTTTTTGCATGACAGCCGAATGAAGCTGAAGACAGTATTATGTATCCTTTCATTATGCAGTGTGGTCTTGTTTTAAGATTGATAGACAGGAAAGTAGGGTTCTTTGCAGTAGAATTACTGTTCTCCCGTTTCCGGCAGGTCTTCCTCTATGACGAGGTTGTCGATGATAAAGTTCTGTCGCTCCATGGAGTTCTTACCCATATAATATTCCAACAGTTTCTGCACTTGGTCGTTCTTATGCAGCGTAACCTGTTCCAATCGCATGTCGGAACCGATGAAGTGGGCAAATTCGTCGGGACTGATCTCGCCCAAACCTTTGAATCGGGTAATCTCCGGGTCGGGACCGAGGTCGTGGATAGCGTTCTGCCGCTCCTCTTCAGAGTAACAATAAAGGGTGATAAAGTCGTTCTTCTTTTCGCCTTTGGCGCGCTTTGCATCCTGTTCCTCGATGATCTGCCTGTTCTTTATCTTCGTGCGACGGTTGCGGACGCGGAAGAGTGGTGTCTGAAGAACATACACATGCCCTTTCTTTATCAGCTCGGGGAAGAACTGGAGGAAGAACGTTATGATGAGCAGGCGAATGTGCATCCCGTCAACATCGGCATCAGTGGCAACTATTACCTTGTTGTATCTGAGGCTGTCCAGCCCGTCTTCAATATCCAAAGCAGCTTGTAGAAGGTTGAATTCCTCGTTCTCGTAGACTACTTTCTTTGTCAGTCCGAACGAATTGAGGGGCTTTCCACGGAGCGAGAATACCGCCTGTGTGTTCACATCCCGGCTCTTGGTGATGCTTCCACTGGCAGAGTCGCCCTCTGTAATGAAGATGGAACTCTCTTCTTTGCGGTCGTTTTTCGTGTCGGAATAGTGCACACGGCAGTCGCGCAGCTTCCTGTTGTGCAGATTTGCCTTCTTGGCGCGTTCGCGGGCGAGCTTCGTTACACCGGCCATTGCCTTGCGCTCCCGCTCAGTCGCCTTTATCTTAGCTTCTAAAATATCCGTGAAATCTTCCTTATGAATATGTAGGAAGTTATCGACGTTGGTTTTGATGAAGTCGCCAACATATTTGTTGATGGTTTCGCCGTTGGGTGCCATCAGTGTTGAACCGAGCTTGATCTTTGTCTGCGATTCAAAGACGGGTTCTTCCACATTCACCGCAATGGCTGCAACGAGTCCGTTTCGGATGTCTCCGTATTCGTATCTACCGAAGAACTCTTTGATGGTCTTGGCTATATGCTCCTTGAACGCCGTCTGGTGGGTGCCCCCCTGCGTCGTGTGCTGACCGTTGACGAATGAGTAATACTCCTCGCCGTACTGATTGGTATGGGTGAAAGCAATCTCAATATCTTCACCGCTGAGGTGCACAATGGGGTACAGTGGGTCGACCGTCATGTTGTCTGACAGCAGATCCTTGAGTCCGTGCCGGCTGAGGATGCGTCTGCCATTATACATGATGGTCAGTCCGGTGTTCAGATACGTATAGTTTCGGAGCATCGTTTCCACAATATCGGCGTGGAAACTGTAGTTCTTGAAGAGTGTATGGTCGGGTTCGAAATAGATATATGTTCCGTTCTCGTCTTGGGTATTGCTTGTTTGGTCGTATTGTAGAATGCCACGCTCAAACTTCAGGTGTCGTACCGAACCGTCGCGGTAGCTCTTTACCTCGAAGTGCGAGCTGAGTGCATTGACCGCTTTTATGCCGACACCATTCAGTCCGACGCTCTTCTTGAATGCCTTCGAGTCGTACTTTCCGCCGGTGTTCAGTACCGAAACGGCTTCGACAAGCTTTCCCTGTGGGATGCCCCGACCGTAGTCGCGCACGCTGACGCGCAAGTTCTCATCCACATCAATCTCAATGCGATTGCCGGCATTCATCTTGAATTCGTCGATCGAGTTATCGATAACCTCTTTCAGCAGCACATAGATGCCGTCTTCCGGAAGGCTCCCATCGCCCAGCCGACCAATATACATACCCGGACGGGTACGCACGTGTTCCATGTCCGATAGGTGTCGGATGTTGTCGTCGGTGTATTGTATGGGTGCTGCGTGTTGAGTGTTAGGTGTTGATGAATTGTCCATATAGAATATAAGTGAGCAAAGATGAGGGAAAAAGAGAGAATGAGTGAGTCTGTCGTCAGGAAGTGGATTCTGTCCCCATCATTCAATTCGCTTCCTGTAGCACCTTCTCTTCTTGTGGTTGATCGGATTCAATACTGCCCACTGGCTCTGCACGCCCTCGTTGTTTTCCATCTCGACCTGTGTTTCTCCCCACTTGAAACCATAATTGATATAGCGCGGGATAAGGTCGGCGAAGAGCAGGGCATTCGCCCCTTTGGCACGGTATTCGGGCAGGAAACCCAGGAGAAGAAGGTCTACCCCTTCTGTCTTGTGGCACTTGATAGCACGAAGAAGATGCCACCAACCGAAAGGGAATACCCGCCCACGGTGGCATTTCTGCAGGGCACGGCTCAGCGAAGGAATCGTGATACCCAGCCCGGCCAGCTTGTTGTCCTTGTTGCCGTCTTCGATGACCGTGATAAGGTTCAGGTCGGCCAGTGGGAAGTACATCTTTACGTATTGATCTATCTGCCGGTCGGTCAGCTTCGAATAGCCGTACAACTCGCTGTACGTCTCGTTGATGAGTGCGAAGAGTTTCTTCCCGTAGCCGCCTTCGAAGATATCTTTCTTGGTCAGCTTCTTCACGTGAAGGTTGTAGCGGCTCTCTACCATTTGGGCAATCTTGGCATACTTCTCCGGAACGGCTTCAGGCACCATAAGTTTGAACTCTACATAGTCGACATCCTTTTCCCATCCGCCGAGCTGTACCATATGTTTCGGGTAGTATTCGTAGTTGTAGATAGTCGGCATCGTGCCGAGTTGGTCGAATCCCCAGGTAAGCATGCCCTCGGGATCCATATCCGTGAAGCCCAGCGGACCGATGATCTCTTCCATCCCCCTGCTTCGTCCGTAGTCTTCGACAGCTTTCAGCAGTGCCCCGGAAACGTCGGTATCGTCTATAAAGTCTATCCATCCGAAGCGCACCGCCTTGCGTTGCCATTTGTCGTTCGCCTTATGGTTGATGATGGCAGCCACGCGCCCGACCGTCCTCCCATCGCGGATGGCAAGATAATACTCCGCTTCGCAGAAGTCGAAAGCAGCGTTCTTCTCTCTCGACAGCGTATTCAGATCATCGCAGAAAAGCGTCGGAACGTCGTAAGGATTGCCCTCGTAAAGGTCGTAATGAAACTCTATAAAATCCTTGAGATCCCTGTCCGATTCGACTTTCTTTATCCGGACTGATGACGTATTCATCTTCTTCATCTTACTATATTACAGGGGTGCAAAGGTAGCTATAAATGTGTAGAATCCCAAGCGCGAAGTTCTTTTTCTTGATGAATGGACGATTCCAACAAGCTCAACTGCAAGCCCGACAGCAAGCGGAACCACCACCCTCAACCACAAGCAGGAAACCACAGTCATTGACCATTCAATACCCCCACCACACACTGAAACCACAGCTATTGACCATTCAACACCTCCCAATAACACGCGAAAAATCACAGCTGACTGTAGGGACGCACGGCTCGTGCGTCCTCCTCAAGTAAGGAATTATTGTGTGATTGGGCGGTTTCGGGTCGGCACGGGGTTGTATTCCGAGGACGCACGAGCCGTGCCTCCCTACATAGGGTGATACAACCGGACAACACGCAACACGCCCCACGCAATCCGTCTTGCGTGGGGCGTTCATAAAGTGCAAACGAAAGGTTCAGATACATGCAACCCCCCGGTAGTTTGTGCTTCCCGTTTGGGAAGGACCGGGGTGGGGGCTGTAAGGCCGGGGTGGACTACGGCGTCATTCCGCCGCCATTGCCGGGCTTTTTGCCCTCTTCATTCTTCTTCTTGCCTTTCTCCGGACCTATCCATTCCTCCCACTCTATCTCTACATCCGACAAACCGCGGGTGGCATGCTTGCCGCTGCCGGTCTTCTTGAAGCGGGTCTCGGGAATGAAACGCACACGGACACCGACTATCATGTCGGCCGTAACCTCTTCGGCCGTTGCCGCACCGCCCTTGGCAGCGATGGCGGTGAAGTAGAACGAGCCGATGCCGTCGAGTTTCACCGAACGACCCTGCGCCATATAGTCGGCCATCGCCGGAACCAGCGCAGTGAGCACGGCAAGCACGTCGGCCGGGCTGACGGTCGAATCTGCGGCAATGCGCTTGCAGAGCTGTTCGGTACTTACGGCCTTACCCACCAGTACCGACTTGGGGTAATACCTGTTGTTGATCTTCATCAGGATTCGTTTCCAAAATGCCATGATCTGAAATGTTTTGTGCTTATGTCGGAAATCAAGGCGCAGACCCCGTTCTGTCTGTCCTAGGACTACATCGCATGTGAACTAGGACTACATCGCGTCTGTCCTAGGACTACATCACATGTGAACTAGGACTACATCACGTCTGTCCTAGGACTGGATGTCGTGTGCTCTTGCTTTCGTTCATAAGCGGGTTGATAAATATATGTGAATTTAAAAAGTTAGCTCTGTCTATGTGTCTGTCTCTACTTTCATCTCGCTTACTGAAGTGTCCAATATCCCATTATTCGACCGGGATGAGGATAGTCGTTACCAAGGCCTGCTGTGGCATATGTGCCATAATAAGTTGAAGACTGGACACGCTGCCCGTTGGGATACCACGTTCCGCTTATTTCAACTTGTGTGAGGCCTACCCAATAGCGAACCATTCCCTCATGACACTCTATTCCATTGCCGCCATCCGGAAATACCGATGGGAGGAAAAAGTATTGATCTGTATTAGTCGGTACTCCAATGGGGACAATATATTCTCTATCGTAAATATTCGGAATTCCTGGAGGCAATGTTGTAGCACTGAACCCGGGTATATTGTCTTTCTTCTTAAGCCATAAACCACCTAAACAGATGTTTGCAGGAGCAGAGGCTGTGCGCCGGGCAGCATAAGTCGTCGTTATATCTACATGGGGATCGCCCTGGAACGAATACCAAAACGCTTGGTAGAGATTGGGGAGAGTACTTGGTCTTGTATACCAATTTCCCAATGGAACGATATGGACAGGCATCTGTAAATTGGTAGATACTTTTTTGTTCTTACCAGGAGTAAAGGTGAGAGAGGGATATTCCCGCTTTACTATGGCTGTTTTGGTGGTCTTTTGGTCGTATAAGGTGTATTCTATGGCTACGTTGTGGTAGGTACCTGGTGGCAGTACGATGACCGATGCGTTGTCTTCTTTCTTGGCTGTGGTGGAGATTTTGAATCCATCGGTGCCTCCGCCATTCAGAGTGAGCGTGATGCTGCGGTTGGTAACGGTGGGTGCAGGGCGTGAACTGAGCACAACTCCACTGTCGTCGAAATTGAACTGACCGCTGAGAGCCTCATCGGCAGTTAGCTTTATCTTCGTCACTCTGACCGTGGTAGAGAAGTTGATAGACGAATAGGGCAGCAGAGTGAGGTAGGAAGCCTTGTGGTCGAGGGTGAAGTGATATACTCCGTCTATATCCGTGGCTGTAGCTGTGCCGCAATCGCCGCTCTCGGCAATGTGGCTGGCATCGTTGGCGATGCTTTGGCTCTGCTGTTCCTGAAAGGTTACTTTATCGCCGGTGGTGCTGTTCTTTCCCGTATAGCGTACAGGATAGGTGCTGGCGGTGAAGGTACCGTTGAACCTGAATCTGGCCTTTTCGGCTCGCTTTACGGCTGCCGGTATAGTAGGGTGGTTGACGAGCAGGTTGCTGATGTTGTTCCAGGCATCCTGCTGTAGGACAGCCGGCGTAACCGTAGTGTTGTTCACCCATAGACGGTCGCCAGCCGTCCAGTAGAATTTCAGTCCCGAGTCATCGTATTCGGCTGTAGTGCGGGTATAAGGAGCATCATCTTCTACGAAGCTGGTCGTCTCCTCAATACTGGTATCTTGTGTTGGATGAGTTTTGCCGGTTGCGTCATCGTTTGTGCAGGCTGCTATCATGAATAATGCACCTGCAAAGGCAAGCTGTGATAATACGTTCGTCTTCATCTTTCTGATTCTTTACTTTCTTGTTGCTGAATAACCCCACGGTTGATAAGTATCTTCTTCTTCCTCGCCGAAAAATCCTTGCTTAGCATCGTTGATATCATTGCCGTCGTCGCCGGCTCTGTTGTGCCCGCCACTGTTGGCAAACGATGTCATTTCCAGCAAGGTTTCGGGCATTGTGTTGACAATCTCAACTGTGGGGCGTAAATACCTTTGTTTTCTTTTCATAAACCTTATATTTTTTGAGTGATAAATCATTCTTATCCTGCTCTTGTGCTACTTGGCAGATGGGCATAAAAAGGCGAACAAAGGAAACTCCTGGGAGTCCTTTGTTTACTGGGGTTACACGCC